>NZ_JBFODN010000162.1:0-10671 GCF_040908345.1 Aeromonas sp. R3-1 | reverse complement strand
CCTCTGTCGGTGGTCTCAAGCCGCTACAACGTGGTACAGCCTCACGAGGTGCTGCACTTCTATCAAGACCTAGTGGAAGCCGGTGGCTTTGAGCTGGAGAAAGCAGGTGAACTGAACTGCATAGCAGCTTGAGGAAAGGCTTCTCCTTTTCATATTTATTCAACAACGCCTATCTTATCGTGAACATTTACCTTTGCATATGCCAAGCAACCTCAATCTAATTGAATTTTCAGCTACTAAACCATAGTGAATAAAAATATACCCTACAAATTTCGGTTATAAAAAATTAATCTTTAAGTAGCATGTTATATACTGCGCCAATTAGATTAGCATCATTTCGATGATGGCATGCAACAACCTCAAACTCCATGTTCCCACCACGACTCAATAATATTTTCAATTGATTATTAATGCCCTCAATAACTTTAGGTTGGCAGCTAATTCCACCACCGACCAAGATGAGATCCGGATCTATTGCGTGCTTGATGTTATAAATGCCCAATGCATTGATAAAGCAAAATTCATCAAGTAAAGAAATCATCAATGGATTCCCATTTGCTACCAAGGCAAAAAAAGCCTCGCCATCAATAGTATCAACTCCCAGCGCCCATGCCGCTTTGCGCAATAAGATTCGTGTTGAGCCAAGATCACTCCAGTTGGTCCGACTAAATGGATCCATAATCCAGTAGCCAAACTCACCACCATGCTGAGTCGCGCCACTCACTAAATGATCATTGACCACCACGCCACCACCCACGCCGGTGCCAATCACAACACAGGCATATGATTTAACGTCCTTCGCTGCACCAATCCAACCTTCCGATAGCACGGCACAGTTAGCATCATTGGCCATTCCAACGGGCAAACCAAAGACCTCTGAGAACTTAGCCTTAATATTAAATCCATGGATATATCTCAGTGCTGTAATACCGCCAATAAAACCAGAAACTTCATTAACTGCTCCAGGAATACTTAGCGCGATAGCAACCGGTGAATATTTGTGTTGATAGGTCGACAAGACCATCTTCATTGCATCTAGTAACCCATGGAAATTATCAGGGGTCGGGAATGAACTCTTTTCATAAATAACTCCAACATCATCTATTACACCATATTTAACGGCGGTGCCGCCGATATCAAAAGAGATATAATTAGACATGATCGTCCCCTATAAAAATAACAACTGGTTGCCGTTCTCGCAGCAACCAGCTAATGCTAAGTGAGATTGGCAGTCTTATTCCAGTTCAGAAATAGTCTCTGCAAATTGTGGCAAATGTTTTTTGTGTGCCAATAGCAACTCGGTTGCCACCTTTCTTGCATCATCATCAGAATGTACCAGCGGATTGATATTCATGGCAACCAGCAAATCATTGAGGCTACCACTCACTGCTGCATTGGCTGCAGCAATTTCAAATGCTTTGATGCCATGGATTAAACCTAGTACTTTTTCGTCAAACTGACTAAAACGTGGATCAGGTTTAGCACCATCACGACCGACCCGGCAGGTCATCTCGACTGTCCAGTCAGCTGGGATGTTTTTGATCTGACCATGATGGGGGACAATCACATAGTGTTCGCTGTGACTGTCATTATAAATGGCGCTGATCACTTCACAGGCTGCATCTGAATAATATGCGCCACCACGCATTTCAAGTTCTTTTGGCTTATAATTTAGATTAGGGTCTTGATACAGCTTGAACAAGTCTTTTTCTACCCGTTGCACTACCTGTGCCCTGGTTTCACCTTTGTAATACTCGCCCATCTCAATACTTAGCATTTCTTTTTCTTTAAAGTAATAACGATGATAGGGACAAGGTAATAACCGTAATCCGCGCAAAAAATCAGCCTCAAAGGGAATGCTAAATATGTTTTTTACTGAAGCGGATTCCTTTTGTGCGCCATCGATTACATATTCAAATAGCTCATTAAAACGGGATTCACCATTAACAAAAGCATCTTTTATAAAAACGAAGTGATTCAACCCGAACAGCTCAAGAGATAATTCATCAGCATCTGTTAACTGTAGCGATTTTTGCACAAACATTTTCATGCCAATGGGGACATTGCATACCCCAATGAATTTTTGGAAATTGGTATGACGGGCGACAGCTTCAGTTACCATCCCAGCCGGATTAGTGAAGTTAATAATCCATGCGTCTGGGCAAATTTCTTCAACATCCTTGATTATATCAAAAATGATCGGAATGGTTCGTAGCCCCTTAAATAAACCACCCGCGCCGTTTGTTTCCTGACCAAGCAAACCATGGCTTAATGGAATGCGCTCATCTTTTTCTCGAGCTTTGAGCAGACCGACTCGTAACTGAGTGGTGACAAAATCTGCACCAGTCAAGGCCTCACGGCGATTGAGAGTCTTATGAAGGGTAATCGGCAAGCCTGACTTGGTAATCATTCGTTGGCACAGATCAAATATTATATTCTGTTTTTTTTCACCGTCAGGAATATCGACCAACCAGAGCTCACCAATAGGGAGTTCTGCATACCTTTTAATGAATCCCTCAACCAGCTCAGGAGTATAGCTACTGCCACCACCAATGGTGACTACTTTGAGTTTTTTATTCATAAAAATACCGTTAATCCTTCACGCTGCTCTTGCAGCATATTTTAAATAAAGATGCCGCTTACATTTTTCCATCTAATTGAGAACAAATATGCTTTTGATAAGTTCATCATGAAGTTTTTGATGGAACCTAAACATTATTTATTGTAACGGCAGTATGGCATCAAAGGTATGTCACTATTTACGCCACCTCGACTACTATATGTGGGTACAAAGAGTAAGCACACCTGTAATGCGAAAAGCATGACGGCCTTATGGCCGTCATGAAACACGAGCATCACTTTACCACCATGCTTCAAACATGGCGCCAAAGGTCATTGTGTCATCATCAGATGTTGTCAACACACCTTTGTCATCACGACCGGTATATTCATTATCTGCATTCCCGACGGTGGCGTAGAAGCGTAACATCGGGCGAGACCAGGTTTCCCCACCGATAGCGATATTTTGTGATAGAGTAGTTTTCCAAGAGGTGTTAGTCGCATTGATATCATCATAATCAACGATGCTATAACCACCCTCTAACCAGGTAGAATGTACATCGTTCCATTGGTAAGTCGGGCGCAGGATAAAGCTGTAGTTTTTGCGGCTCTCGTCACTCTTGTCTAAATCAAGTTTTTGATAAGAGGTCAAATATTGAATTTTTGCCCGCTCAGTCAAGGGGATGGCACCATCTAGGCTGAACAGCAAGGCATCTTGATTGTCAGCCAAATCGAACACACTGTTTAGCGCATTGTGTGAATAACGAATAACAAACTTTTGGCCCGCCCATACCGCTTCACTTGCTAACTGATAAGCAGAGTTTGCTAGATCTTTTTTGTCATCTTCAGTCAATTTTTCGGATGTAGTGCCGTAGTTTGCATAAAGGCTAAGATCCACGTCACCCAGCTTGATACCATGTAGTTTACTGGTCAGCGCGTAACGACCGTTGTCTTCTACCATGTCATCATTAACTTGTCCGACACCGGCAAAATCAAATTTGATCCCACCTAAGGTCAAATTTTTGAAACCGGCACCTTGGCTATCATGAGTCATCCAGAAATAGTCATTCAGATCGGTCTGAGGTCTCTGATGAAAATCTCGGCCAGCCCACAGATACAGGTCTGGTTGCGACTCAAAAACATTAGCCACACCGGCGTACATTTTCTTGACGTTGACACCACCGTCGTCGGCCCAGGAACCTTCAGACCAATGATCCAGCATCAAGACTAAATCCCAGATGGCACCACTGTCGTTTTTAAAGGCTTTGGCAAGCTGAAACTCACCACCATTACCTTCATTGCCCAAGCGACCCGTAGCATTACCACTCAAGCTACCAAAGCTGCTCACCCGCTCTTTATCAGAGTTTTGATAATGTGCGCCATAACGGGCATAACCAGAAAATACAAGTCCATCCGGCACTTTTGTCTCACTGGTCAATGTTGCTGGCTGCTGGTCATCTTTATATTTAGTTTCTGTGTTGACCTTGGTTTCCAACTCCTGAAGGCGAAGTTTCAGCGCTTCAATATCATCGTTGCTATTCGCAAAAACAGACGCGGAGCTCATTACCGCAGCCACAGCTGCGGCGGTATATAGTAAGCTAAATTTTTTCATTATAACTCCATGTTAATTTACTTAGTATTTCTGTGAATGAAAAAAAACAGGTATAGTATTGCCATTCAATCCATGAAATGAGCTGAATAGAACTGTATGAAAATATCAATATCTGTACTGGTTGGGATGTTTTTTAATTCAATATTTGTTTCTGCTTATAGCAGGGTGTTTTTCAACATCAACACCCTGCCATCATATCGTCACAGTTGCAGTGACAAAGCATCATCTTCTTCAAACGTCTCTTTTGACACATCTTCATTTTTGCAGGCGATATTGTCCTGCGCTTTCATAAATGGGTAGTACACAAAGATAGTCATCAAGAATACTGATACTTGCAACAACGCGGCCTTCCAACCACCCACAATGAAGCCACTGATGATCATCGGAGTGGTCCAAGGAACGGTAATCGCAGTGAACGGCTCGACCAGGCCTGCAGAGATGGAAAAATAAACCATCAGTACAGAAATAATCGGTGCGCACAAGAACGGGATCAACATCAGTGGGTTAAATACGATGGGGAAAGCAAAGATCACCGGCTCGTTAATATTGAACAACCCTGGCATGATCGCTATTTTACCCAAATCTTTATATTGCGTGGACTTTGCAAACATCAACATACATACAACCAAACCAAGGGTCAGGCCTGCACCACCAAACGTTACATATTGATCGATGAACTGGTTAGTAACAATCTTGGCGTTTTCCCCGGCAATCAACTGCTCTCCTTTGATGAGCAATTCTTGGTTTTGCAGCGCGTTCGCCGTCACGATCGGCCCCATGATCCCCATTACAATGGCGGAGCCATGCACACCACACCACCACAATAAAGAAATCAGCAGGGCAACAACGATGACCCCCCCCAGAGAGTCAGACAAACCTTGCAATGGTATCTGCAGCAGATCGTACAACACCACGACCACTGTCTTGTCGAACGCGAACTTAAAGAAAATCCAGGTGAAGCAGGCTGTCAGGATGATCAAGGCCCCCGGGATCAGGGCGGTAAACGCATTAGCAACCCCCTGCGGCACGCCATCCGGCATCTTGATGGTCAGGTTCTTCTTCATGCACCAGCTATAAATCCAACCTACAGTGATGCCGACAAAGATGGCCACGATCATTCCCTTACCGCCCATATAGGCTTTAGGAATCACCCCACCCAAGGTGGCACCATCCGCAGCCAGAATGAAGTTATCGTTGAGGATCAGCATGGTTACGATTGCAAAAATGCCTGCACTAACCCCCTGATAGCCTTCATTTTGAACCCAGCTATAAGCGATACCGAACACACCGATGAGTGCCAGAATATCAAAGGTGGCACCTACTACTTGCCACAATGGCCCCTGCCAATTGTCACCAAAGATACTGGCCATCAATTCGCCATACCCAGGGACAGGAATAAATGCCAGCAGCAGGAAGACCGAACCAATAATGGTCAACGGCATGGTGTAAAGAAAGCCATCCTTGATTGCCTTGACCGGCTTGGAGTTAACAAACCCCATGACATAGGGCATCACGGCTTGTATTTTTTGGTTAAAATTACTCATTAGAGATCTTCCCCACGATTTTTAATCACCGAACTAAACCAGTGGAAAGACATTTTTTTCTTTCGCTGATAGTTATTTTTGTGATCGACATAAATAAAGCCATACTGTTTTTTATATCCATTGAGCCAGCTCAACAGGTCAATAACAGACCAAGCAAAGTATCCTTTGACGTTCACACCATCACTGATTGCTTGTTTCAGCGCAGTTAAATGCTCGCTGATATATTTGATGCGTGGGACATCACAAATTTCATCTTCCACAATCGGATCTTCATCACCAAGACCATTCTCAGTAATGTAAATCT
The DNA here is from genome assembly GCF_040908345.1 of Aeromonas sp. R3-1. NCBI lineage: Bacteria > Pseudomonadati > Pseudomonadota > Gammaproteobacteria > Aeromonadales > Aeromonadaceae > Aeromonas > Aeromonas sp. R3-1. Next base: position 4,652 of record NZ_JBFODN010000162.1, on the reverse strand, counting down.
TGACTTGACCATAACGATCTTTGAGCATGTTCAAACCAGCTACAAAGCCCTCTGGCGAAATCTCCCAATTCCATTTGGTATAACGTTTATCATCCATCTTCACGGTGCGGAAGAAACCATCGAAACTTGGATTTCCCGGTGCACCAGTTGAGTTTTCACGGGTAGCTTCACGCTGCTCTAGAGAACCTTTGATCAATTCAACCCGACTCGGCTGATAATAATTGAGCCCCATAAAGTCATTCAAACTAGCAGCCAACTTGATAGTTTCTAACTCTTCTGCTGTCTGCTCTGGATGGAAGCCGCTGACTTTCAGTGCGTCCATGACATAAGCTGGATACTCACCCTTCAAAATCGGGTCGAAGTAGAGATGGGTCGCATACGCATTAGCATGATATGCCGCTTTTTGGCTATCTTCACTATCATCAACGCCAAAAGCTGGACTAAATACGTTACTGATACCAATTTCACCATATAGATTCATGGATTTATATAGCAGTACCACCTTGGCATGAGCATAAAAAACATTGTGAACAGCCTGGAAGTACTTCTTCGGATCATTCTTAATTCCTGGTGGGTGAGCGCCAGCCATATAACCTAGAGAACAAAATACAATCGTCTCATTGATGGTGATGAAGTGTTTTACACGATCACCAAAGGCTTCGAAGCACACTCTTGCATAGTTAACAAATGCATCGACGGTACGCTGGCTCAACCATCCCCCCTCTTTTTCTAGGGGCAGTGGCAGATCCCAGTGATAAAGTGTGATAAATGGCACAATGCCATATTTCAGACACTCGTCGATTAAGTTGTTGTAAAATTCAATCCCTTTTGGATTAATCTCGCCATCACCATTTGGGAAAATACGAGCCCATGAAATGGAGAAGCGATAGGACTCCAGACCCATCTCAGCCATCAAGGCAACATCTTCTTTATAGCGATGATAGTGGTCAACCGCGATATCACCATTGGTGCCTTCGAAGGTTTTCCCCGGGATCTTGGTAAATTCATCCCAGTTAGTCATGCCTTTGCCATCTTCATTCCAGGCACCTTCTACTTGGTAAGATGCGCTGGCTGCGCCCATAAGAAAGTCATGTGCAAACTTCATTGATAATGCTCCGCTTAATTGGAAGTTTTCTTGTGAAGATCGATCAACTCTTTGATCAACTCACGGGCCAACATCGATGTCATCAGGTGATCTTGGGCATGGACCATGATGAGTGTCATTGGGGTCTTACCCTCTCCCATATCAGCTTCAATCAACTGTGTCTGCACCAAATGGGCGGCATTCGCTGCGTGACGAGCCTCTTCCATTTTCGCATCGGCCTGAGCAAAATCCCCTTGCTTTGCAAATGCCAAGGCTTTGTAAGAACAGCTACGAGCTTCACCAGAATTGATAATGATGCCCATTACCTGCTCTTCAAGATCCATTTGCTGAACCTCTGAACCGTCTTCTTTTATATTGTCTAGGTTTAGATCGTCGAAATTCATAGGTGCCTCTGATTATTTAAATATAAATAAAATTTGTTAAATAATTGCCAGGTTAGTTTATAGAAATTATCCTTGTCACCTTAATAAAAACGGTGGCGCGCACCAATGAACGCCACCTAATTATATTTGGCAGGTTCATTGATAAAATAATTTGGTATGGCTTTGTTGAAGCCTAAGTACTATAGGTTAGGCTGGCTTGGCTGCTTTTTTAATTTCAGCTATAGCAACTTTCAATACGCTTAGACCATCTACACGGCCATACATACCAGTGTCAATCACCGCTACTGGCTTATGAGGGAAACGCGCTGAGATATCTTGACACATATAACCGACCTGAGGGCCCAGTAGAATAACGTCAGCTTCGATACCTTTTTCATTGGATTGAGATTCAGGAAAAGCTTCAATATCAACCGGCACAGAATGTTTGGCGGCTTGCTCACGCATTTTATTGACTAGTAAAGATGTAGACATGCCTGCGGCACAAAACAGATAGATTTTTTTATTCATTACATAGTCCTCAACATACTTAAGTTAGAATGTGGTGTTTAATCACCTTGATGATGACTATAAAGAAAAATGAAACCGGTTACAGAAACCGGTTCCATTTTTGTGCTGCAACTCACAAGAAATAACAGTTCACTGCATTCGTAGAGCGTCTCAGAAGCTAGGCAAAAGTTCGCCTGAGGGCCTAGTATTATTGGCTTTAGCGCCGAAAGACTCCGGTCGGCCTTGTTGCTCAAATCGGGGAACTATCTGTTATCTCGGTGATCTGATCCTGTAGAGCAGTATCCGAGAGCATCAGATGGGCAAGTCCAAGCACAAGATCAGCAACTGGCAGCAGTACAACCAAGCCTTGGTGCAACGCGGTTCGTTGACCATCTGGATGGACGAACAAGCCATTCAGCAGTGGCATTGCCAGAGCCACCATGGCCGCCGAGGGCGGGGTTTCCACTACAGTGACACCGCCATTGAGACAGCCCTGATGCTAAAAGGCTTGTTCAAGCTGCCGCTGCGAGCCCTGGAAGGCTTCATTAACTCGTTGTTCCAACTGATGGCGGTGCCTTTGCAGTCGCCGGACTACAGCTGTATCAGCAAGCGGGCCAAGACCGTCGACATCAAGTACCGCCTCCCCAGCCAAGGCCCGGTGGCTCATCTGGTCATTGATGCCACCGGCCTCAAGGTCTATGGCGAAGGCGAATGGAAAATTCGCAAACACGGCAAGGAGAAGCGACGAGTGTGGCGCAAGCTCCACCTGGCGGTGGATGCCACAACCCATGCGGTCATCGCCGCCGAAGTCAGCCTGGAGACGGTGGCGGATAACGAGGTGTTACCGACGTTGCTCAACCCCTTGCGACGCAAGATAAAACAGGTCAGCGCCGATGGTGCGTATGACACCAAGGCCTGTCATGCGCTACTGAAAAAGAAGGGGGCGAAAGCCACTATACCGCCGAGAAAGAACGCGGCGCTGTGGGAGGAGGGTCATCCCCGCAACGAGGCGGTAACGGCGCTCAAGGCTGGTGAGTTGAAGCAATGGAAGCAAAACTGTGGCTATCACCAGCGCTCGATAGCCGAGACCGCCATGTACCGGTTCAAGCAACTCATCGGGCCGAAGCTGAGCCTGCGGAACTACAACGCCCAGGTGAGCGAGCTCCTGGCTGGCGTGAAGGTGATGAACAAGCTGACAGGGCTTGGTATGCCTGTTCGCCAGCCAGTGAATTGAGTGATCTCGAAGGGTTGGGGAACGGCTATTTGACTTCGGATTTGATCAACAAGGCCACTCCGGTCTACTGCGGCCATAGATAAGCGAGGGATCGAGCGGACTCTTGTGAGGCTTTTTTTTAGACATTGGAGGCACACACAAGGACCCAATGGGGTCTTTGTGTGGTATAATTCGAATCACGATGAAGTGATGCAAGTCATCCCGGATGACCTGATCTTTAATTCCCCCCGAAACACTTTAGACTCGAAAGGTACTTCTTGCCCATCCATCAACTTGAGTGCTATCGCCATGGCATGATGAACCATCTCAGTGAGCGGGAACCGATAAGTGGTCAACGGTGGCGATAGATAGGCCGAGATCTCTTCATCGTCGATACTGGCGATGGACATGTCGTTAGGTAGCAATAGCCCTGCCTCGCGAAATGCCTGCATCGCCCCGAATGCAATCGAGTCACTCGCGGCAAAGAGGGCACTACATCCACCCCCTTTTGTGAGATATTGCTTTGCCGCACGATAACCCTCCGCGATGTTAAAGCTGCTGCATTGGTACCAGTGTTCTTGATACTCAATACCCCATTCCAATAACATCTTCCGATATGTGTCCATACGAGCAATGCCTGTTGGCGTGATCGCTGGTGGACCAAAATAGGCAATCCTAGTGTGGCCTAGGGAGAGCAGGTGACTCACTGCTTGTTTGGTGGCGTGTTCATTATCAAAGTAAATCGAATAACCACAATGGGCAGGTATTGAGCGTCCGATAAAGATGATTGGCAGCCCAATTTCTTGCTGAATGGACAACATATCAATTTCAGTCATATGCCGGGTATACACAATCAACACGCTGCAGCGACGATCTACCAGTGAATAAATAGCCTGCTTTTCTCGTTCTGGTTCATTATGGCCATCGGTCACAATCAACTGCTTATTGGTTTGGTCTGCAACCAAGGCTGCATTCTTTAATAAATGCCCAAAGTGAGCACCGTCAAAATCCGATACAACCAAACCAATACTATTGCCACTCTTATTTGCTAACGCCTGTGCTACCAAATTAGGACGAAAGTTGAGTTGTTGCATGGCAGCATGAATCACTTTTCGGGTTGACTCTTTAACCGGACCTGTTTCATTAATGGCGCGTGATACGGTTGCCTTGGAAAATCCAGTAATTCTGCAGATGTCATTAATAGTTGCCATCAGAGTGTACGTTCCTGTCAATTCGATTAGTATGAATTATCAATGGAGTCAGCATATCAATTTTTTGGCATATATAATATTTTGTTTAGCGTCCAGCCCAACACTGGATGATTTTTGAACGGAAACGCACTATGACCCGCAGCTCAACATGCCGAGCAGCTAAATAGCTGTTCCGAATAGTAGATCACCGGAGGAAGGGAACTCAGTCCAGTTTGTGCGATCTGATTAGTCGCTAAACAAAACAAGCCACACCC
>NZ_JBFODN010000161.1:0-4117 GCF_040908345.1 Aeromonas sp. R3-1 | reverse complement strand
TCTCGAGTCAAGCCTTATTTTCAAAGGCTTTTCGAGGTTACCGACGAGGTTGTTTGCGTTGCCGCTTGCCCTGTCGATGGAGGCGCATTATAGAGACCTGGATCACGCTTGCAAGGGCCTTTTCGAATTAAATTCGCATTTTTGGCTCAACCGCTCACTAATCACCCAAAAAGCGTATTTATCCTGCAATAACACACCCGTTTGGCGAGCTCGCTATCCTCTATATGGCGTGGCGATGGTAGCAGATCAAGGTTGTGGCGATTTGGTCTCTCTACATCTATATGATGCATGGTGATCGAGGTCACGCCTTCGGGTAACATAGCGCCCCTTTGCGATTCACACACTCTTGGGCTTTGGAGAGTTTAATGCCTTTTGCACTTGGCCAGCGTTGGATTAGTGATACAGAGACGGATCTGGGGTTGGGGACTGTCGTTGCTGTTGAAGGACGCATGGTTACCCTGTTGTTTCCGGCTACCGGTGAAAACCGCATGTATGCCAAAGAAGAGGCGCCGGTCACCCGGGTCAGCTTCAATGTGGGCGATCAGATCACCAGTCACGAAGACTGGACCATGACGGTCGACGAAGTGCAGGAGAAAGACGGCCTGCTTATATATGTAGGTGTGCGCACCGACAATGATGAGCCCGTTGCCCTCAAGGAAGTGTTTCTCAACAACTTTATCAAGTTCAACAAGCCGCAGGATCGCCTGTTCGCCGGTCAGATCGATCGGATGTCCCGCTTCACCCTGCGCTACGAGGCGCTGGTCAACCAGCACCAGCGCCGTCGCAACCCGACTCGCGGTCTGGCCGGTGGCCGGGTCAGCCTGATCCCGCACCAGCTCTATATCGCTCATGAAGTGGGTCACCGCTACGCTCCGCGCGTACTGCTGGCCGATGAGGTGGGTCTGGGCAAGACCATCGAAGCGGGCATGATCATTCATCAGCAACTGCTCTCCGGCCGCGCCCATCGCGTGCTCATTCTGCTGCCCGAAACCTTGCAGCACCAGTGGCTGGTCGAAATGCTGCGCCGCTTCAACCTGCACTTCTCCCTGTTTGATGAGGAGCGCTGCATCGAGGCGTTTGCCGATGCGGAGAACCCCTTCGAGACCGAACAGCTGGTGATCTGCAGCCTCGACTTCCTGCGCAAGAAGCGTCGTCGCTTCGAGCAGGTGCTGGAGGCCGAGTGGGATCTGCTGGTTGTCGACGAAGCCCACCATCTGGAGTGGAGTGAAGAGGCGCCGAGCCGCGCCTACGAAATGGTGGAAGCGCTGGCCGAACAGGTGCCGGGCGTACTGCTGCTGACCGCTACCCCGGATCAGCTGGGCCACCAGAGCCACTTTGCCCGTCTGCGCCTGCTCGATCCCGAGCGTTTCTACGACTACGAGGCCTTCCTCGCCGAGGAGCAGGCTTATGGTCAGGTCGCCAGCGCCGCACAAGAGCTGCTGGATGGCGAGACCCTGAGCGATGAAGCCAGACAGATCCTCGCCAGCCAGCTGGAAGGGCTGGACTTGAGCGATGCGACTGCCCGTCAGCAGGCGGTCGCCAAGCTGCTGGATCAGCATGGCACCGGCCGGGTACTGTTCCGCAACAGCCGCGCCAATATTCAGGGCTTCCCCGAGCGTCACCTCAACGTCTACCCCATGCCGCTGCCGGAGCAGTACAAGACTGCCATCAAGGTGATGGGCATGATGGGTGGCAATGGCGGCGATCTGCAGACCCGCGCCTTGCGCTACCTCTACCCCGAGAAGATCTTCCAGCAGTTCGAAGGCGACAACGCCACCTGGACCCAGTTTGACCCGCGCGTCGAATGGTTGCTGGAGCTGCTGCTCTCAGCCCGTCAGCAGAAGGTGCTGGTGATCTGCTCCGAAGCGGCCACCGCCATCGCGCTGGAAGAGGCGCTACGCACCCGTGAAGGGATCCGTGGTGCCGTGTTCCACGAAGGGATGTCGATCCTCGAGCGGGACAAGGCCTCCGCCTATTTCGCCCAGCAAGAGGGTGGCGCCCAGGTGCTGCTCTGCTCCGAGATCGGTTCAGAGGGTCGCAACTTCCAGTTTGCCAGCCATCTGGTGCTGTTCGATCTGCCCCTCAACCCGGATCTGCTGGAGCAGCGTATCGGCCGACTGGATCGTATCGGTCAGCAGAATACCGTCGAGATCCACGTTCCCTATCTGGAAGGGACTGCCCAGCGCGCCCTGCAGCTCTGGTATCACGATGGTCTGGACGCGTTCGAGCAGACCTGCCCGACTGCCCGCCCGGTATTCGAAGCGGTACGTGACGAGCTGTTCGAGCTGCTGGCCGCCAACACCGGCGATCAGGCAGCCCTCGACGCCCTGCTGGTCAAGACCCGCGAACTGCACGAGCCGCTCAAGGCACGACTGGAGCAGGGCCGCGATCGCCTGCTGGAGATCCACTCCAGCGGTGGCGCCGCCGCCCAGCAGCTGGTCGACAAGCTGGCCGCCGAAGATGACGACACCGGCATGATCTCCTTCGCTCTCAAGATGTTCGACGAGATCGGCGTCAATCAGGATGACCGTGGCGAGAACGCGCTGGTGCTGACCCCCGGGGATCACATGCTGGTCTCCAGCTTCCCGGGCCTGCCGCAAGATGGCATGACCATCACCTTCGATCGCAACACTGCCCTGTCGCGTGATGACATGGCGCTGCTCTCCTGGGATCACCCCATGATGCGCGGCGGTATCGACCTGATCCTGGGCTCCGAGATCGGTGCCACCTCGGTCGCACTGCTCAAGAACAAGGCGCTGCCCATCGGCTCCATCCTGCTTGAGCTGATCTTCGTTGCCGAGTCTGCGGCCCATCCCCAGCTCTACCGCTTCATGCCGCCGACGCCGATCCGTTTGCTGATGGACAAGAACGGCCAGAATCTGGGTGAGAAAGTGGCGTTCGATGCCTTCAACCGCCAGCTGACTCCGGTCAATCGCCACCTCGGCAGCAAGCTGGTCACCGCGTCCCAACCGGTGATCCACGGTCTGATTGGCAAGGGCCAGGCCATTGCCGAAGAGCTGAAAGCCGGGATTGTCGACAAGGCCCGTGCCCAGATGGCGCAGACCCTGCAGCAGGATCTGGATCGTCTGGAAGCGCTCAAGGCGGTCAACCCGAACGTGCGAGACAGCGAACTGGATTATCTGCGCAATCTGCAGGCAGAATTGCACCACCTGATCGATCAGACCCAACTCAAGCTGGATGCCATCCGCTTTATCGTGGTCACCCATAACTGACAAGGTACCGACCGACAGCGGCCAGACCCAGCTCAAACTGGATACCCAAGGCCGCTTTGTCGTGGTTACCCATAACTGATGGGGGCTTGCCCCCACCTTCTGATGCGAGACATTTATGTTTGAATACTCACCGCCTCTGGAACCCTGGCTCGATATCCTGTTCAAGGACAAGGACATCATGGTGGTCAACAAGCCCACTGGCCTGCTAAGCGTCCCCGGGCGCGGCCCCGAGAATGAAGACAGCGTCCTGCATCGGGTGAAACAGCAGCACCCCAAGGCGGCGGCAGCTCATCGCCTCGACATGTCCACCACTGGCGTCATTGTCATTCCCCTCAATCCCAACTCTCATCGGGAGCTGAGCCGACAATTTCGCGAGCGGGAGACCGAGAAGCACTACCTCGCCTGGGTGTGGGGCGAGCCGGAGGCAGCATCTGGTCAGGTTGACCTGCCGCTCTGCGTCGACTGGCCAAACCGCCCGAAACAGAAGGTGGATCACGAGGAGGGGCGTCACGCCCTGACCCTGTGGCAGAAACTGAAGGTGGAGAACGGCAACAGCCTGATCAAGCTGACTCCCATCACAGGTCGCTCGCACCAGTTGCGCGTCCATATGCTGGAGCTGGGGCACCCGATCCTGGGTGACAACCTCTACGCCCATCCGGATGCGCTGGCGGCGGCGCCCCATCTCTACCTGCATGCGGCCATGCTGACCATCAGCCACCCCCGCAGTGGCGAGCGGATGACCTTCGAGGCGCCGGCTCCTTTCCCAGTCTGATCCCGCAAATCGCAGAGATAAAAAAGGCTCTGTCCCAATTACGTGTTGAAAGGCTAATCTTGAAGTAGGCCATCACCTTGAGGTCTACCATCATGGATACCCCAGCCTTTCA
>NZ_JBFODN010000160.1:0-22205 GCF_040908345.1 Aeromonas sp. R3-1 | reverse complement strand
AATATGTCAGCTGTTGATCTGGGCACAGCCCCGCTATCTCGCCTTTTCTGGCGTTACGTAACCCCGACCGTGGCGGCCATGCTGATCACCGGCATCTATGTCACCATCGATGGCATCTTCGTTGGCCATGTGCTGGGTCAGGATGGCATGGCCGGTTTGATGCTGGCTTATCCCATCTGCGCCGTGCTCTATGCGGTGGGGGCGCTGATCGGCATGGGGGCCTCGTCGCTGGTCTCCTTCTATCTGGGGCAGGGCAACCCGGCCAAAGCCCGCCATATCGTCGGCAATGCGCTGGTGATGGTGTTGCTTGCCTCGGCACTGCTCAGTTTTATCGGGATCCGTTATGGCGAGCCCATGCTGGCCTGGATGGGGGCGGAGGGGGAGATCTTCACCGCCGGGCTCTCCTACCTGCAGGCCTACGCCTGGCTTGGCGTCTTTGCAGTGCTGTCGATGGCGTTCAGCTCGCTGCTGCGCAACGATGGCCGCCCCGGATTTGTCACCCTCATCATGGTAGTCGGGGGGCTGCTCAACGTGCTGCTCGACTATCTGCTGATGGTGGTGTTTCCGTTCGGACTGGCCGGGGTGGCGACGGCCACTATGCTTTCCCAGGCAGTGACGGGCCTCGCCTGCCTGTGGCACTTCTTCACACCGCGCAGCCAGCTGCGGATAAGTTGGGACACCTTGCGCCCTGATCTGCGGCTGATGGGCGAGACGGTGCGCCTCGGGGTCTCCAGTTTTCTGATGTACCTCTATCTCTCAGTGGTGCTGGCACTGCACAACAAGGCGTTGCTGGCGGTCGGCACTTCGCTGCATGTGGCCGCCTACGGGGTGATCAGTTACACCGAGGCCTTCTTCTATCTGGTGTTTGAGGGGATCGCCATGGGGATCCAGCCCATAGCCAGCTTTAACGCGGGCGCCGGTCACTGGCGGCGGGTGCTGCGGATCCGCAATCTGGCACTCGGAGTGACGCTGGGGATCGCCCTGTGCGCCATGATCCCACTTTATCTGTGGCCGGAGGCGGCGGTCTATCTGTTTGCAGGGGACAACGCTACCCTGCTGCCGGTGGCGAGCCTCGGGATCTGGCTCTACTTCTGGGGGCTGCCGATGGAGGGCTTGCTGCTGGTGGGGGCCACCTACTTCCAGGCCATCAATCGGGCCCGCATCGCCTCCCTGCTCACCGGTGGCAAGCTGGTGTTGATCGGCGGTTTCTTGTGGGGATTCTCGACCCTGTGGGGCGTGCCCGGGGTCTGGCTGGCATTGCCAACGTGCAGCTCATTGCTGGTGTTGGTGATGTGGCGGGCGATGCGTCGGGAGTCCGGCGCCCACGCGCTGGCCGGATAGGTAATCAGGTTCGACGTGCAGATAGCAGACAGGCAGCCATGGGCTGCCTGTTTTGTTAGAGGATGTTTTGTTAACGGGCTCTGCCGATTCAGGGCTTGAAGGCGCCGATAAAGATGGCGGGATCGACCCGGGTGTCGTTGAGGCTGACGTTCCAGTGCATATGGGGGCCGGTGGCGCGGCCGGTCGAACCGACTCGCCCGACGATGCCGCCACGCGGCAGGCTCTGGCCGAGCTTCACATCGATCTTCGACATGTGGCAGAACATGCTGATGAGCCCCTGACCGTGGTCGACAAAGACGGTATTGCCATTGAAGAAGTAGTTGCCGATCAGGATCACCTTGCCGGCGGCAGGGGACTTGATCGGGGTGCCGGCGCCCACGGCGAAGTCGAGGCCGGAGTGGGGGTTGCGCTCCTCGCCATTGAAGAAGCGACGCAGGCCAAACGGGCTGGAGAGGGGGCCGTTGACCGGCTTGTCGAACATCAGGTTGCTCGGCTGGTTGGGGCTGAAGGTCTGGTAAGCCCGGGTCTGCTCCGCCAGCTCGCGGTTGATACGGGTCATATCCTCGGCGAGCGGATTGACCTGACGGCTGTTCTTGAGCTTGATGTGCTGTTCGCGGTAGTGCTTGGGGGTGACGGTGAAGTCGAGAGTACGGCCATCACCTGTGGTCAGTTGCTGGGCGCCGGGCGTGCTTTTCAGAGAGATGCCGACGATGGCGATCCACTGGTTGTCTTCGCGCACTACCAGCACGGGTTTGTCGTGATAGCGGGCCGTGGGGGCAGTGGGTGACGCGCCAAGAGGGATCACCGCAACGCCACCCGGCACCGGATGGTTGAGCAGGCGACTGATAAAACCCTCGGCCAGGGCTGACTGGCTGGCCAGTAACAACAACAGACAACAAACAACTCTCATGACGATATCACTCGATGTTAAAGCGCCCGGGATGGCGGGATGACAACCCCCTGTCCGGCATTCGTCGATCACTAAAGGGTGATCACGACACGTTGGCCACGACAGGTGCGGTTGGAGGAGGGGACAGATTGTGCCTCGTTATAGTCGGTGCAGCCAGAGGCGGGGCGTGGCTGACGCCCCTTTTGTGTATCGCTGCGTCAGGTTTTATGTCGTGGTCGGGCCGCTTCGCCATTGAGTCGCCCCCGCCCTGGCTCTAGAATCGGCTTCCGGCACTGATGCCACCGACACTCCGAGGAGACGATATGAACGGATTACCCCCTTTGCGCACCACACCGGCCCGATACACGACAGGTCGTGGCTGGCTCTGGGTTCGCAGCGGGTTCGATATCTTCAACAAGGGGATGGGGATCAGCGTAGCCATGGTGCTGGTCTGGTTTATGGTGGGCATGCTGCTGGAGCAACTGCCGGCAGGGGGCCTTATCTCCCAGCTGCTCTACATGGTGTGGGGCGCGGGTTGGGTGGCGGTCGCCGCTCGGGGTTATCGGGGTGAGCCGCTGCAGTTTGCCGATCTCTTCGCCGGTTTTCGCCACAAGTTGACCCCGCTGATGCTAGGCGGTCTGCTGGTGTTGCTGCTGTTTAGCCTGGTGGGCCTCGTCTGTCTCGGTCTGCTCTCCATGTGGGGGCTGCTCCCGCTGCTGACGCAGGATCCCGAGAGCATGGTGGTCTCTGCCAGCCAGTTGCAACAACTGCTGCTGGTATTGCTGGTGGGGATGCTGCTCATCATTCCCGTGCTGATGGGGGTCACCTTTGCTCCGGCGCTGATCTACCACCACGATATCGGCATCATCCAGGCGGTACGGCTGAGTTTCTTCGGCTGCTGGCGCAATTTTTTTCCCTTCTTCTGGTGGGGGCTGCTCTCAGCCATGTTGTTGCTGTTTGGCGCTGTGTTGTTGCTGGTAGGTCTGCTGGTGGTGATCCCGGCGCTCAACTACTCCATCTATGTGGCTTATCGGGATATTTTCCTGGACGAGAGTGCGCAGCCGGAAGCGCCGCACTCAGAACCATTCGGATTTGAAGCCTGATCAAGGGATCAGAGTGAAGAAGGGGCCCGCAGCGGCCCCTTCTTCATGGTCGGATGTGAGGAGTGTTCATTCCTGCCAGATGGGATCCGCCGCCATGCGGGCCAGCAGAAAATCGAGGAAGCTGCGCAGCAGTGGCGACATCTGTTTGCGGGTGGCATACACCCCGTAGACCCCGAGGCGCTTGGGCTGCCAGTCGGTCAGCAGGGGCACCAGTTCTCCTCGTTCCAGATAGGGCTGGGCCGAGTAGCGGGGTTGCAGGCTGATCCCTGCGCCTTCCAGCGTTGCTTCCAGCAGCAGGTTGGAGATATTGGCGCTCAGGTTACCGCTAACCGGCACTGACTCGGGGCCGTCCGGTCCATTGAACTCCCACAGGCTCTTGCCGAAGTAGGTGTAGGTGAGGCAGTTGTGCAGCGCCAAATCCTGCACCTTGTGTGGCATCGGATGACGGGCCAGATAGGCCGGGCTGGCGCAGACTACCGAGTGGCAGGTGCCGATACGACGCGCCACCAGATTGGGGTCGAGGTCGTTGGTGATGCGCACCGCCAGATCGATCCGCTCCTCTACCAGATTGACGGTTCTGTCGAGCAGCAGAATGTCGATGGCCGTCCCCGGGTATTGCGCCAGATAGTCGTTGGCAGCCCCGACCAGCAGCGCTTCTGACAGGGAGTAGCTGCTGGTGATCCGCAGTTGTCCCTTGGGGGCGTCATCTCCCTTCACGGCGATCTGCTCCATCTCTTCGCCGAGCGCCAGCATGGCGCGGGCCCGGTTCAGCGCCTCCTCTCCTGGCCCGGTCAGGCTCAGACGACGGGTGGTGCGGTGCAGCAGGCGGGCGCCCATCCAGCTCTCCAGCTCGGCGAGATAGCGCGACACCATGGCGCGCGACATATCCAGTTTCTCTCCGGCGCCGCTCAGGCTCCCTTGTTCGACTACGCTGACAAAGACCCGCAAGGCGGTCAGTCGATCCATGTATGGCTCTCTATATGTTCGATATGTGCAACAGTGATGCGCTTTTTATGCTGTATTTGCACCTTAAGTAATCCAATACACTGTGTCCATCAAATGAACCCCCGAATACTTAATGAGGAATAGATGATGAACAACACCCTGATCCGCAACCTGACTCTGGCGACTACCTTGTTGAGTGGCGCCGTACTGGCCGCCCCCCTGAGCGTGACCGTCTACAACCCTGGCGAGAAGGCGATCTTCCCGGTCTCCTCCTCACTGGTGACCGGTGACAAAGAGGCCATCCTGATCGATGCCCAGTTCGATGTGCAAAATGGTCAGGCGCTGGTCGACATGATCAAGAAGAGTGGCAAGAAGCTGACCACTGTCTATATCAGTGCCGGTGACCCCGACTTCTACTTCGGTCTGGAGCCGGTCATGGCGGCGTTCCCGGATGTCAAAGTGCTGGCCGATCAGCATGTGGTTGACCATATCAACCAGACCAAGGATGCCAAGCTGAGCTACTGGAGCCCGATCCTCGGGAAGGGTGCACCGAAGAGCCTCACCGTGCCGCAAGTGATGACCGCCAGCCACCTGACGCTGGATGGTGAGAAGATTGAAATCAAAGAGATGAATACCCCGAATGCCTACTTCTGGGCCCCTTCCATCAAGACTGCTTTTGGTGGTGTGCCGGTTTACCACGGGGTGCATGTCTGGATGGCGGACAGTCAGACCAAAGCGGCTCGCAGCAACTGGGTCAAGGCGCTGGACAACCTGCTGGCCCTGAAACCCGAGCGTGTGGTACCGGGCCACTTCCTGGGCACTGCTCCCAAAGGCACTGCTGCTGTGAGCTTTACCCGTGACTATGTAGAGCGTTTCGAACAGGAGCTGGCCAAGGCGAAAAACTCCGGTGAGCTGATTGAGGCTCTGAAGAAGGCCTATCCGGCACTGCCGGTTGACGATGGTCTGGCCATCGGTGCCAAGGTCAATACCGGCGAGATGAAGTGGTAAGCCACTGAGCCTGCTTTCCCTGTGTTTTTTTACCGGGCCTAAGGGCCCGGTTTTTTATCCGAGATCGAAGTGAGAATGAAGATGAGCGAACAACAAACCACCCTCCATTATGTCTATGACCCGCTCTGTGGCTGGTGCTACGGTGCCGCCCCCCTGTTGCAGGCGGCAGCAACTATTGCCGGACTCAAGATCGAGCTGCATGCGGGCGGTCTATGGCTGGGTAGTCGCCGTCAGCCGATGGGCGAGGCATTGCGTGATTATGTGCGACCCCATGATCAGCGGATCGAAGCGCTGACCGGCCAGCATTTTGGCGAACGCTACTTTAACGAACTGCTGCTGCGGGAAGGGTGTCTGCTGGACTCCGAGCCGCCGATCCGTGCGGTTTTGGCCGTCACGGCGTTGGGGGGCGATGGGCTGGTCATGTTGCACCGGATCCAGCAATCCCACTATCGGGACGGGATCTGGATTGGTGAGCCTGCGTTTCTTGCCACGCTAGCGGCAGAGCAGGGGATTGCAGCCGAGGCATTTCAGCAAGCTTATCTGCAGGCCCCCTTGCTGCAACATCTGGCAGATAGCCAGGGCTGGATGAAACGGCTGGGCGGTCAGGGTTATCCCACCTTTGGGTTGATGCACAACGGTAAGGTGAGTGCTGTGCGAGTGGCTGACTTTTTGGGCGATCCTGCCGGGTTGCGTCAGCATCTTCTTGAGTTGATGGAATAGTTATTAGAATGTGAACGGACAAGGTCTCTTTAGAAGTGGAGTGAATGGGCCGATATTCCTGTATGCAGAAGCGACATGAAAGCCTTCGACTTTCTGCTTGCAGACTATGCTCTATATGACCATTCCCGGTGGATGTTGCGGGAGTGAAGACTCATTTCAAGGAAGCCCTTATATGTTCAAAAACATGTCCATCGGCCAGAAACTGAGTGCCGGATTTGCCATCCTAGCCTTGTTGGTACTGGGCTTGGCCTGGTTTTCAATCAGCCAGCTGGCAAAGCTCTATGGTGATACCGAAACCATCACAGGTAATTTGCTGCCTTCTACTCGTCTGGCGAGCCAGATGCATGTTGCCGTGCTGGATGCGCGTCGTTCAGAGTTGGCCCAGGTCATCGGTGGCCTGAACAAGGATGAGCAAGAGGTAAGCGATCGCACCCTGACCTTCAATAAGGCCAAGCAGGAATTTGAGCAAGCAGCCCAAAAATATGGTGCTTTACCTTTCACTACTGGTGAAGAGAAGCAGGTTTATGAGCAGGTGGTTGCGGCGGGGGCCAAGTATTTTTCGGTACATGACCAGCTGTTAAATGCCTTTGCTGCTGGCGATCTGGATAAAGTCAGAAGTCTGCGCAAAAACGAGACTCGTGCCGCATTGGAAGAGGTTGGTGCCAAGTCTTATCGTTTGCGGGAGAGCAATAACGAGATTGCCGATGAGATGGTGAAAGACATTGCGGCCATGTATAGCAATGTCAGAACCATGAGCATTATTGTCAGCCTGGTGACGCTGGGTTTTGTGGTGGTGATTGCCTGGCTGTTGACCGCCCAGATCCGCAATCCGGTGATGGCCCTGCTGGAGCAGACCCGCCGTGTCTCCTCCGGTGATCTTACCTCCCGCATCGATATGCAACAGTTCAACAATGATGAACTGGGGACTCTTGCCAAAGGGTTTGGCGAGATGCAGACCAATTTGCGTACCCTGGTCAGTGAAGTCTCGGGCTCAGTGGTGCAACTGAGTTCGGCCACCGAAGAGATGAGCTCGGTAGCAAGGCAGTCAGCGGCCAACATGAGTGCCCAGCAGCATGAACTTAATCAGCTGGCAACCGCGATGAACGAGATGCAGGCTACGGTTCAGGAGGTTTCTCGCAACACCAGCGATGCCGCCAGTGCCGCCACCTCGGCCAGCGAAACAGCAGAGATTGGGGCCAAGACTGTTAATGACTCTATTTTGCGCATCGAGCGGGTGGCGGGGGCCATCGAGAGCACTGCAGTGGTGATCCGCCAACTGGGCGATGATAGCCGCAATATCGGCATGGTGCTGGAGGTGATCCGCGGCATTGCCGAACAAACCAACCTGCTGGCATTGAACGCGGCGATTGAAGCGGCCCGGGCCGGTGAGCAGGGGCGGGGGTTTGCGGTGGTGGCCGATGAGGTGCGTACTCTGGCCAAACGAACCCAGGACTCCACCTCCCAGATCAATACCATCATTGCCGAGTTGCAGCAGCGTGCCGAACAGGCGGGCAGTACCATGCAACAGAGTCAGGAGCTGATGAACACCACGGTAGCTACCGCGCGGGAAGCGGGCGAGTCTATCTCCCAGATCAGTGGCTCGGTCAGCAGCATCTCCCACATGAACATCCAGATAGCAACGGCCACCGAAGAGCAGGGCGCGGTGAGCGAGGAGCTCAACCGTAACGTGGTCAATATCAGCCACGCTTCCGAAGAGGTGGCCGCCGGTGCCACCCAGATGGCTCAGGCATGCAACGAGTTGAACCACCTGGCTACCCAACTGCAGGATATGGTGCGCCGTTTCAGGGTGTAATCCCTTGTCGAGTCAAACAGCCCGATTACCGCGAGGTGATCGGGCTTTTCTGTTTTGGAGGGGCAGCCAGAGAGGCTCACTGCAAGTGGATGACTTGTCCCGCCGGACGATATTGTGCATGCTGATGGCCCATTTTCCAGGCAGGACTCTTGCTGTATGAATCTTCGCGATCTCGAATATCTGGTGGCGCTGGATGAGGAAAAACATTTTCGCAAAGCCGCTGAACGCTGCTTTGTCAGTCAACCCACCCTGAGCGGCCAGCTGCGCAAGCTGGAAGATGAACTCGGGGTCATTCTGATCGAACGTACCTCGCGCAAGGTGCTGTTTACTCCGGCTGGCGATGCCATGGCCCATCAGGCGCGTCGGGTGCTCAAGGAGGTGCGCGAGCTCAAGAGCATCGGTCAGCACTTCTCCGAGCCGATGTCCGGGGAGATCCATATCGGTTTTATTCCGACCGTGGGCCCCTACCTGTTGCCCCGCATTATCCAGACCCTGCGTGAGCGTTTTCCCCAGCTGGAGTTCTATCTCTATGAGGAGCAGACCCAAACCCTGCTCAAACGGCTGGAAGAGGGGGAGCTGGATTGCGTCATTCTGGCCGAGATGCCTGGGATGGAGGGGTTTGGTTCAATCCAGCTCTATCATGAGCCGATGTGGTTGGCGGTGCCTTGCCATCACCCCGAAGCACAGGCCAGACAAGTGCCACTCGGCAATCTCAAGGGCAAGAAATTGCTGATGCTGGCCGATGGCCACTGTTTGCGGGATCAGGCGATGGGCTTCTGTTTCGCTGGCGGGATAGGTGAGGATCAACGCTTCAAGGGGACTAGTCTCGAGACGCTGCGCAACATGGTGGCCGCCGGTAGCGGCATGACCCTGGTGCCAAAGCTGGCCGTACCCGCCGATCATGATGAGGGAGGGGTGAGCTATCGTCCTGTGGTTGACCCTGTGCCGGGTCGTACCATCTCGCTGCTCTATCGCCACTACTCGGTACGTCGCCCCTGTTTCAACGAGCTGGCCGCCTCGATCTCCACGCTGATGAGCAAGCAGTTGGCCCAATAAAAAAACCGGCAGCCAAGGCTGCCGGTTTTGTTGCTGCCGCGAGAGCAGCTTAGAAGATATCGTCGGTAGAGACAGGCCCTTCCACATCGGGGTTGTCGCCACCGTAGACCTGATTGCCGTCCGAACTGGGCGCGGCGTAACGGGTCGGCTCGGTCCCTTCCTTGAAGTATTCGTCGGTTCCGCCACTGGTCGCCAGCAGTCCGGTTTCGCTGTCAATCTTCACCGTCATGATCCCTTCGGGAACCGGCATCTTGTGCTCCGGCTGCTTTTTGAGGGCGACTTTCATGAAGTCGATCCAGATAGGCTGTGCAGCGCCACCACCAAACTCGGCACGGCCAAGGCCACGCTGGTGGTTGTCAAAACCGATCCAGGAAGTAGCTACGATGTCCGGGGTATAGCCGGAGAACCAGGCATCCCGCGATTCGTTGGTGGTACCGGTTTTGCCGGAGATATCGTGACGTTTCAGGTCACGGGCTGCACGCCAGCCGGTACCACGCCAGCCGTTGCCACCCCAGATGGCTGTGCTCAAGGTGTCGGTGATCAGGAACGCGCTCTGGGCACTGATGGTATGCGGGGCGATGGTTGGCGCGAGAGGGGTCTGCGTGCCATCTTGTGCTGCGCCATCAACAGTTGGCTCCGGCAGTGTGCTCTGCTCGGACGCCGTCTGCTGTTCGCAATTGTTGCAGGCAATGGCAGGATTGGCCTGATAGAGGGTGTTCTCCAGGCTGTCGGTGACTTTGTCGATGAAGTATGGGGTCACCAGGAAGCCACCGTTGGCCAGTACCGAGTAACCACGCACCACCTCGAGGGGGGTAAATTCGGCTGCGCCCAGCGCCAGTGACTCATGGGGCGAGATGAAGTCGCGGGGGAAGCCAAAGCGTGTCAGACCGTCGATATAGGTATCCAGACCGATGGCGCGCATCAGTCGAACCGACATCACGTTCTTGGACTTGGCCAAACCCAGACGCAGCGGGGTGGGGCCATCATAAACGGCCGGGGAGTTCTTGGGCTGCCACATGGGCCCTTTTGACGGATCCCACTGGTTGATTGGCGCATCGTTGATGAGCGACGCCAGGGTATAGCCGTGCTCCAGCGCGGTCGCATAGAGGAAAGGCTTGATATTTGAACCGATCTGGCGACGCGCCTGATCGACCCGGTTGAATTTGGATAGTTCGAAGCTGAAGCCGCCAACTACTGCTTCCAGCGCGCCATTTTTCGGGTTCATGGCAACCAGCGCGGCGTTGACGTCCGGGATTTGGGCCAGCAGCAATTCTTCGCCCTCTTCCCGCACCCAGATCTGGGCGCCGACTTTCAGTACATCGCGTGCCGATTTCGGGGCATAGCTTTGGCGGTCGTCGGTAATAAAGGAGCGAGCCCATTTAATGCCGTTCCAGCCCAGCTCTGCTTCCTTGCCATTTTTAAGTACCAGTGTGGCGCTACGGTCACCGAGCTTGGTCACGACTGCCGCCATCAGCGGATCATAAGTGGGTTGCTTGCCAAGGTGGGCCACGATCTGCTCGTAATCCCAAGCTGTTTCGCCTGCCTTCCACAACTGGGCCGTCGGGCCACGATAGCCGTGACGCATATCGTAGGCAAAGACGCCATCCAGCAGAGCCTGTCTGGCGGCCCTTTGGCGTTCGGCAGAGACGGTAGTGTAGACGTGCAGGCCCATGGTGTAGGCATCTTCACCAAACTGCTCTACCATCTTCTGGCGTACCATTTCACCCAGATAGGGAGCGTGCAGGGTCACTTCGGCGCCGTGAAAACGGGCCTTGATCGGCATCTTGGACGCTTCGTCAAACTGGGCCTGGGTGATCTTGCCGGTTTCCAGCATCCGGCCCAGCACGACGTTGCGGCGCGCAAAGGCGCGCTCGGGGGAGCGGATGGGGTTGAGCATGGATGGGGCTTTCGGCAGACCGGCAATGATGGCGATCTCATCAAGTCCCAGATCCTTGACCTCTTTACCAAAGTAAACCTGTGCCGCAGCACCGATCCCGAAGGAGCGATAACCGAGGGGGATCTTGTTGAGGTACAGTTCGAGGATCTCGTCTTTTGAGAGATTCTGCTCGATCCGCCAGGCTAGGAAGACCTCCTTGATCTTGCGGATGATGGTCTTCTCATTGCTCAGGAAGAAATTGCGGGCAACCTGCTGGGTGATGGTACTGGCACCCTGACGGGCATGGCCGGAAACAGCCCAGACGGATGCGGCTCGAATGATACCAATCGGGTCAATACCCGGGTGTTCATAGAAACGTGCATCTTCGGTCGCCAGTACGGCATCGATCATGGGTTGCGGAATTTCGTCCAGACGCAGCGGAATGCGACGAATTTCGCCATATTGGGCGATCAACTCCCCATCCCGGCTGTAAACCCGCATCGGGGTTGCCAGCTTGACGTCACGCAGTGCGGTGACATCGGGCAGTTGGGGTTTGATATAGAAGTAGATACCGATGAGGCTGGCGACACCCAGCACTGCACCCAGCATCATGACAATAAACAGGCGAACGAGCCATTTCAGCATGGAAGAACTACCAATCGTCTTAAAATTAGCCAACGGGCGCAGAGTATAGCCCTTTTGCCATCGGGAATTCGAGGTTTTCCTGTGGCGAGCCACCCACCTCAAAAGGATGCGAGAGGTTAGCACTACGGGGAGCAATAACCAAGGAGGGCCACTTGCCATGAAGAAAGCGAGATGGGTCACTTTTCGACATAAACTTTATGACATTGATAGTTAGAGCATTTAGGATGAGTGAAGCACTCCTCTGATCGGGTGTCCTACACTCTGTTCAGGAATAAAACCAAATAACGCATGGATGTGTATATGTTTGGGCTTTTTAACAAGGGATCCCTCCTCCCTCTGGTGGGCATTGATTTCGGCAGCCAGACCATCAAGGCCGTTACCCTCAGTGGCCGACCTGGCAAGCTTCATCTCGAATCGGTCGCCGATATTGCCACCCCGAAAGGGACGCTGGTTGACTATCAATTGCAGGATATCGAGCGTGTCAGCCAATCTCTCAAGAGCCTCAAGCGCCTGATCCCTGCTCACAGCGACTATGCCGCCACTGCGGTGACCGGCTCCAACGTGATAACCAAGGTGATCCAGATTGATGCCCGCCTCAGCGACAAGGAGCTGGAGAATCAGGTGCAACTGGAGGCCGAGCAGATCATTCCCTTCCCCCTCGATGAAGTGAGTCTCGACTTTGAGGTGCTGAGCACCAACAATAGCGAAGATCGTCAAGATGTGCTGCTGAGCGCAGCCCGCACCGAGAGTGTCAACGGCCGGGTCAGCGCTCTTGCCGAAGCTGGTATTGCCGTCAAGGTGGTGGATGTGGGGGCCCACGCGCTGGGCCGTGCCGTGGTGGCCTGCCTGCCCGAATTGCTGGAGAGTGAACGGCCAATCGGAGTGATCGACATTGGTGCCAGTGCCATGACCTTTGCGGCGCTGGTCAAGGGGGAGGTGATCTACTCCCGCTTGCAAAACTTCGGCGGCGATCAATACAGCCAGGCGCTCTCCTCTTTTTATGGCATGACGTTGGATGAAGCTGAGCAGGCTAAAACCAAAGGTACCTTGCCAGTTGACCATGAGCTGGATGTGCTGATGC
Organism: Aeromonas sp. R3-1; assembly: GCF_040908345.1. Lineage (NCBI taxonomy): Bacteria > Pseudomonadati > Pseudomonadota > Gammaproteobacteria > Aeromonadales > Aeromonadaceae > Aeromonas > Aeromonas sp. R3-1. The sequence continues at coordinate 9,728 of NZ_JBFODN010000160.1, read as the reverse complement.
CCCACATCAACTCGCTGCTGCAGCAAGTGCGGCGCAATATCCAGCTGTTTTGCAGTTCATCCGGTTATCGCGACATCGCAAAACTGGTGCTGACGGGGGGAGGCAGTCTACTGCCCGGTTTGTTGGTGCAGGTAAAAGAAGAGGTCAATTGCGAGGTGTTGCACCCGGATCTGTTCGCCCTGTTTGGCAAACCAAAAGGGGAGGCCGAACTGGTACATGGTGCTAAATATATGACGGCATTCGGGTTGGCTCTGAGGAGTTTCACACCATGTCAAATATAAACCTTCTACCCTGGCGTGAAGCCCGGGCCCTGCGCCAAAAGAAACAGTTCGGGGCCTTGCTGGGGATTTTTGTGCTGGCCACGGTCGCGTTGGGATTTTTTGCCAACTGGCTGGTTGATCGCCAGATCGTCGCCCAGCAGCAGCGCAACCAGCGGCTGGTTCAGGAGATGACTATTCTGGATGCCCAGCTGGGGGAGATCCGTCTGCTCAAAGAGCGTCGCAAGGAACTGATCGATCGGATGCAGCTCATCGAGCAGTTGCAGATGCGCCGCAATGTGCCCGTCCGCCTCTTCAATCAGCTGCCTTCATTGGTGCCCAACGGGGTTTACCTCAACACCCTCTCGATGCAGAACAACATTATTGATGTAAATGGCAAGACCGAAGCCTATGGTCGGGTGGCCAGCATGATGCGGCGGATTGATGGTTCCGGCTGGCTGGGTCAGGCAAAGATAAGCACTATTTTTGCGGCTGATGTTGCGCCAGTGTCATTGAGCCAGTTTTCCATGATGTTCCTGATCGCCAACAATGCTGCGGCTGCAGGGAATGTGGCCAAGGAGCAACAATGAACCTTCAGCAACTCAACGAGCTGGATATCAATGACATAGCAAGCTGGCCAAAATGGGCAAAAGGGGTCTTCATCTTTTTCTGCTGCGTGTTGACCGGTGGTGCCATCTACTACTACGTGATTGCCAACTCACTGACCAGTTTGACTCAGGAAGCGGGGAAGGAGACCGAACTGAAAGCCCAGTTTGAAAGCAAGGCGATGCTGGCTGCCAACCTGGGGGCATACAAGGCGCAAATGGTTCAGCTTGAGCAACTGGTTGATACCCAGCTCAAGCAGTTGCCCAATACCCATGAGGTCGCCGGTCTGCTGGACGATATCAGCTTTATTGCTACCGACAACGGCTTGAAATTGAACCGGATCAACTGGGAGCCAGAGGTAAAGCACGAGTTTTCAACCGAGCTACCGATGCGTATCGAAGTCGTGGGCACTTACCATCAAATTGGCAAGTTCACCGCTGACATGGCCGCTTTGCCCCGTATCGTCATTCTTGACTCTTTCACTCTGGGTCAGAGCAAGGATGAAGGGGAGCTGATTTCGATGTCGATGCTGGCCAAGACCTACAAGTACAATGGTAAAACAGTGGAGCCGAAACAATGAGACGCATCTGCTGGTTATTGCTTGCCCTCTTGCTGGCGGCCTGTGGTGGTCAGGAGGACATGGATAGCTATGTCGCCCAGACCAAAGCAAGGCCACCCATACCTATCGAGCCCTTGCCCGAGCTGAAGCCTTTTGCCCCTATGCACTACCAGCAACGCGAGTTGCGCAGCCCCTTCATGGTTCCCCAGCCTGAGGCGACGGTCGGAAGTACAAGTACTGCCAAGGCCCAGCCGGATTGTGCACAGACCCTGATGGATCGTGAGAAAGAGGTGCTGGAAAATTATTCGCTGGCCAGTCTGTCGATGCATGGTTCTTTGGGTAAGGCGGGTCAGTTGTGGGCCTTGATCAGCACCCCGGATGGCAAATCGATGCGGGTTGGGCTCAACCAGTATATGGGGCTTGATCAGGGCCGGGTCATCAAGATCACTGACACTGCCGTGGATTTGCTGGAAACCATTCCGGACGGGAAGGGGTGCTGGGTAACAAGAGAAACCCAGTTGGCAATGGCCAATGTGCAAGAAAAACAATAATCAGGGACGAACAGCAATGAGAACAACAATAGAGAGTGTATCCAAAGTGGCTTTGCTGTTTTGCGCCAGCGCCCTCAGTCAGGCGTGGGCAGTGGCAACCCTGCAGGAGATCAAGGTCAATCCGCTGCTTGCCGATCAATTGCTGGTGGAGCTCAGTTTCAGTGAGCCGGTCACGGGCTTTACCGATCGTCTCTCTTACCAACCCAATCAGCTGTTGTTGCATGTTCCCGGTGCGGTAGGGGCGCTGAAAGTGAACCCGCTGCCGATCCAGCGCTTGGGGGTAGATAATATCAAGGTTGAGGGTAAGGGCGCAGGTCTGGATATCAAGATCGCACTCGATCAGCTTGCTCCCTATCAGGTGCAGCAACAGGGGAACAAATTACTGGTGTCATTGGGCGAGGGGGCCTCTTCCGGGCTCATCAATGGTGAGAGCGCGCTGATTGCACCCGCAACCTCGGCTACTCCTGTGCCAGCGCCCTCTTCGATGGCGGCCACACCCTCTCCCTCGGCGCTGCTCAATCCTCAGGTCGTAGCCCGGTCTATGCCTGTTGCGCCCGTGACAACGCCGGTAGCCACACAGCCTGCCAGCAAGCCGGTGCTCAACAACTATCAAAGCAGTGGGGGCGGCGCCTATTTCAACTCGGTTACCGGTGTGGATTTTCGTCGTGGTAAAGATGGCCAGGGGGAGTTTCTGGTCACGCTGGATAACAGCTCGGCCGCCGTCGATGTGAGCAGCCGAGGCCAGACTGTACTGGCCAAGTTTCATGGCACTCGGGTGCCGGATGGTTTGCTTAATCTGATCAATGTGCAGGATTTTGCAACGCCGGTCTCTCAGGTTGAAGTCTCCCGGCAGGGGAGCGATACCCTGTTTGAACTGTCGATCAATGGTCAGTTTGATTACCGTTACGATCAGGCAGACAAGCTCTTCATTATCGAGGTGAAAAAGCGGACGACGGCCACGGCATCCAAGCAGTATCAGGGCAAGCCCATCTCATTGAACTTCCAGGATATTCCGGTTCGTACCGTGCTGCAGCTGATCGCTGATTTCAACAATCTCAACCTGGTAACCACAGATTCGGTAGCAGGCAATATTACCTTGCGTCTGGATGGGGTGCCGTGGGAGCAGGCGCTCGACATTATTTTGAAGGTGCGGGGTTTGGATAAGCGGTTGGATAACAACATTTTGCTGGTAGCGCCTGCAGAAGAGATCGCAACGCGCGAGAAGCAGCAACTTGAGAGCCGCAATCAGGTCGCAGATTTGGCGCAGCTCTATACCGAATATCTGCAGATAAACTATGCCAAGGCCTCGGAAGTGGCGGCCCTGCTATCTTCCGAAAGTACCAAGTTGCTGTCACCCCGTGGTGCAGTGAGCGTGGACGAGCGAACCAACGTGCTGGTGGTCAAGGATACCGCTGATGTCATCAGCAGCATCAAACGGATGCTCGATATTCTCGATATTCCGGTCAAGCAGGTGGTTATCGAGGCGCGGATGGTGACCATTGACGACGGCTTTGATGAAGCGCTCGGGGTGCGTTGGGGGGTGACCAAGAATGATGGTCATGGCAACAGTACTTCAGGCTCTATTGAAGGGAATGATGCATCGGGAAACGGCAATCTTGATAATAATGGCAACATCATTACCAATATGACTAGACCAGATGCTAGTAACCGTATGAACGTCAACCTGCCGGTGACCGGAGCGGCCGGAACCTTGGCATTCCAGGTCGCCAGATTAGCTAATGGCACCCTGCTGGATCTCGAGCTCTCTGCGCTGGAGCGTGAGAACAAGGCGGAAATTATCGCAAGTCCCCGGGTGACTACTGCCAACCAGAAACCGGCTCTGATTGAGCAGGGTACCGAGATCCCCTATGTAGAGTCCTCTTCCAGTGGCGCCACCTCGGTCACCTTCAAGAAGGCGGTACTGAGCCTGAAAGTCACGCCGCAGATCACCCCTGATAATCGGGTAATTCTCGATCTGACCGTCACTCAGGATACCAAGGGAGAGACTGTCGATACGCCTACTGGCCCGGCAGTATCCATTAATGCCCAATCCATCACCACTCAGGTGCTGGTCAATAATGGCGAGACCCTGGTGCTGGGTGGTATCTATCAGCAGACTATCAAGACGGATGTCACCAAGGTGCCCCTGTTGGGTGATATCCCCGGATTGGGGGCTTTGTTCCGCAAGACGGCCAATGAGAACAAAAAGCGGGAGTTGCTGATTTTCGTGACCCCCAAGATAGTCACCGACGCCTTCTGAATGCTTTACATGTGAGGGTAAAACACATATAACCTTACGCCCCAATGAGGCTGGGGCGTAAGGGCTGCGGTTGCCAGTCCCGATATCTATTGAGATAATCCCCCTCCTGATCCATCGCAAGATAAGGTTCATAGGTACCCCGATCCAGTATTCATCGGGGTCGTACAGTTTGTAATTACTAACGAAAAGACATGGCTGAGAAACGCAATATTTTCCTGATAGGTCCCATGGGTGCGGGCAAGAGCACCATAGGTAGACATCTGGCAGAACAACTGCATATGGAGTTTTTCGACTCAGATCATGAGATTGAGCGCCGCAGTGGTGCTGATATCGGCTGGGTGTTCGATGTTGAAGGCGAAGAAGGTTTCCGGATTCGCGAAGAGAAGGTGATCGGCGAATTGTCAGAGCAGCAGGGTATCGTGCTGGCGACGGGTGGCGGTGCCATCAAGAGTCGCGAAACCCGCAACAAGTTGTCTGCTCGTGGCATCGTGGTCTACCTCGAAACCACTATTGAAAAGCAGCTGGCGCGCACACAGCGAGACAAACGCCGCCCTCTGCTACAGACCGAAGAACCGGCACGCGAAGTGCTGGAACGTCTGGCACAAGAGCGCAATGCCCTGTATGAAGAGGTTGCCGACTTTGTTGTGCACACCGATGACCAGAGCGCAAAAATCGTTGCCAATCAAATTGTAAAGCTGATCGGTATGTAATCTAGAGGACGTCCATGGAACGGTTGAAGGTCGAACTGGGTGAACGCAGCTATCCCATCGAGATAGCTGCCGGGTTGTTGCAGCGCCCCGAGGCGCTGGTATCGACCATCAAGGGCAAGCGGGTGATGATAGTGACGAACACGGTTGTTGCTCCGCTTTATCTTGAACGGGTAACCGCTCTGCTGTCGGGTTTTCAGGTTGAACACCTGATCCTGCCTGACGGTGAGGCATACAAGAACCTGGCGACCTTTGAGCAGATCATGTCTGCTCTGCTTGAAACCAACCATGGGCGCGATACGACACTGATCGCTCTGGGGGGCGGCGTGATCGGGGATGTGGTGGGCTTTGCGGCAGCAAGCTATCAACGTGGCATTCCTTTTATCCAGATCCCGACCACTCTGCTCTCCCAGGTTGACTCCTCTGTTGGCGGTAAAACCGCTGTCAACCACCCCCTCGGAAAGAACATGATTGGGGCTTTTTATCAGCCCAAACAAGTTGTTATCGATACCGAATGTCTGAGTACCTTGCCAGCCCGCGAATTTGCCGCAGGGATGGCCGAGGTGATCAAGTACGGCATCATTTGGGATGCTGATTTCTTCAGCTGGCTGGAGCAGAACATGGTGCGTCTGCAACAGCTGGAACCTGCCGCGCTGGCCTACGCCATCAAACGTTGCTGCGAGATCAAAGCCGATGTGGTCGGTCAGGATGAGACCGAGCACGGCGTCCGTGCGTTGCTCAATCTTGGTCACACCTTTGGTCATGCCATCGAGGCCGAGCAGGGGTATGGCAACTGGCTGCATGGTGAAGCGGTATCCGCCGGCACCATGCTGGCAGCCTGGACTGCGCAGGCCCGTGGCGATATGAGCGAAGAGGACGTTGCGCGTGTGCGCGCTCTGCTGCTGGCCGCCAATCTACCCATTCATGCGCCTGCCGAGATGGATTTCGCCGCCTTTATTCGCCATATGCGCCGTGACAAGAAGGTGCTGGAAGGCAAGCTGCGTCTGGTGTTGCCGGTTGGTATCGGCCATGCGCAGGTGGTGGGGGATGTGTCCGATGCCGAGTTGCTGGCGGTGATCGAGTCTGGTCGTGACGAATAAACTGCTAAAACTTCCTTCCCAGCGGCAGCTGGTTGACCGGCTGCTGCATCTGATTGAATTCAATCACCCTTTCATTTTTCTCTCCGGTAAACCCGGTTGTGGTCGCGGTACCCTGTGCGAATCCCTGCTCGGCGTGTTGCCGGAAAAAGTGCGGGTGGTGAGCCTGATTGGTACACCTGCCATGAAGATGGTGGATGTGCGCCAGCTGTTGCTGCCACAGGTGGTGGCGCGCCCGCTGTTCAATCCACAGGATGCATTGGCAGAGAGCTTCTTTCGCATGCTGGAGGGGAGCAAGCCTGCCACCCTGTTGCTGCTGATAGAGCGGGCCGATCAGTTGCCGGCCGAGATGTTGGGAGAGTTGTGGGCGATCATCCGTCATAACGATACCCTGGCGGCGCCCCATCAGCTGGCCATTATCGTCTCGGGCAGTGACGTCTGGTGTCGTACGCAACGACCGCAGCTCAAAGGGCGTGCCATGCCAGCCCTTGAGCTGGAAGTGCCGCCACTGAGCCCGCCCGAGCAGCGCATCTTCTTGTATGAAAAAGCCAAAGAGCTCAAGATCCCGGCGACCCTCTTGCCCAAGCCGCAAGTGGAGGAGATCCTGAAAACGGCGAACGGACATCCGTCCACCATCATGCAGTTACTGGAGGATATCATGACCGACAGAAGGCCCAAGAAGCGTCAGGCGGAGTTGCCTGTCAAGAAGATTGCCACAGCTATCGCGCTGGTCGCTGGCGGCCTGCTGGCGCTGAGCTACCTGCTGCCTGCGCTGTTTGACAATGAAAGCAAACCGGCGCTGCAGGATCCGGCGCAGAACACGGCATTGCCGATCCCGGTAGCGGGAGGCGATCCCCTCACCGCAGGCGGTTCGAATACCGATGCCGCTGCACAAGGCGCTCAAAACAGTGATGCAGCCAGCAATCCAAACGGGGTTGTGAAAGATTGGCAGCCGGAGGCGAAAGTGCTGCCCAAATCGGTGGAGAGCGAAACTGTGACCACCGAATCAACCAATTACGAAGGGCGTCGGGTGGTGATCTCTGACGAGGTCGTGCAAAAGCTGATGACCGAACCCAAGGTGAGCGGCGCACTGCCTAATGACGTGGTGGACGAGCTGACCGGCAAGAACCCGAGTGGCACAGCCCCCAGTGGTGCAATCGCAACCACGGCGCCAGCCAGTACCGCCAAGGCACAGAATCCGGTGACAACCGCAACGCCTGCGGCCACTACCAAAACAGCCAGTAACGAGCCGGTTGCCGCGCCAGCACCCAAAGTGGCCCTGACACCGGTCGCCACCTTGAACAAGAAGCCGCGCAACCACTACAGCGTTCAGCTGATGGGGGCGAGCAATACCAAAGCGGTGGATCAATTTGTCGCTGAGCATGGTCTGGCGGGCAAGGTATGGGTCTATCAGACCAAATTCCGTGGCAGCCCCTGGTTCGTGGTGCTGCAAGGGGATTATGCCGGTCTGACCCAGGCCAAGAGTGCCATTCGCAAGCTTCCGCCAGCCTTGCTGAAAGGCCAGCCCTGGCCCAAGTCGTTTGCACAGGTACAAAAAGAGCTGAAGCAATAGCCTTGATACCGGATAAGGGGGTAGAATCGTCCCCCTTTTTGGGTCTTGCCTTCTTACACACCGGATTTCCATGAAAAAAACACGCGCTTTTTTAAAATGGGCCGGGGGAAAATACTCCCTGGTTGAAGAGATTGCCGAGCGCCTGCCGGCCGGGCGTGTGTTGCTGGAGCCCTTCGTCGGGGCTGGGTCTGTGTTTCTCAACACCGACTACGACGCGTATGTGCTCAACGACATCAATCCGGATCTGATCTGCCTGTACAACCACCTCAAGCTGACACCGGACAGTTTCATTGCCGAGGCGCGCAAGCTGTTTGTGGCAGAGCACAACCACAAGGCGGCCTATTATCGGCTGCGTACCCAGTTCAATCAGACCGAGACCACCTTCGAGCGGGCACTCTTGTTCCTGTTTCTCAACCGTCACGGTTTCAACGGACTGTGCCGCTACAACAAGAAGGGCGGCTTCAACGTGCCGTTCGGTTCCTACAAGAAACCCTATTTCCCGGAAAAAGAGCTGTGGGCCTTTGCCGAAAAGGCGCAGAAGGCGACCTTTATCTGCGAGAGCTACGCCGATGCCATCAAGCGTGCCGAAGAGGATTGGGTTATCTACTGTGATCCACCCTATGCGCCGCTCTCCACTACGGCGAGCTTCACCACCTATGCCTCCGGTGGGTTTACCCTGGATGATCAGGCGATCCTGGCGCGATTGGCCCGCCACACAGCGGCTCACAAAGGGGTGCCGGTGCTGATCAGCAACCACGATATCGAGCTGACTCGTGAGCTTTATCGCGGTGCCCGCCTCGACGAGATCCTGGTCAAGCGCACCATCAGCCGCAACGGCGGCACCCGCAACAAGGTGGCCGAGTTGTTGGCGCTCTATCCGCCCGGAATCGAACCGGAGCAGGGCTACTATCCCAGCGACAGTGAACTGCTGCCACTGACGTAACAGACCATGCGGCGCCCAGGGGCGCCGTTTTTTATGGGCGAGTCCGCGCCCGTGCCGATGTCCCAAAACCCGGGTGGCTGGGGGAGGGGAGACGATTGCCCCATTTACCCCGCATTCGAGTCGTTTTCGCCCGCCTTTTACGTTAAAATTGCGCCGCTTTTTCTCCCTGGCTGCCAATGGATGATGCTGATGAAAGACTTTCTGATTGCCCCCTCGATCCTCTCTGCCGATTTTGCCCGTCTGGGTGACGATGTAGCCAAGGTACTGGCTGCCGGTGCCGACGTGGTTCACTTCGACGTGATGGACAACCACTATGTCCCCAACCTGACCATTGGCCCCATGGTCTGTCAGGCGCTGCGTGACTACGGTATCGAGGCCCCCATCGACGTGCACCTGATGGTCAAGCCGGTGGATCGCATCATTCCTGATTTTGCCAAAGCCGGTGCTTCCCTCATCACCTTCCACCCGGAAGCGTCCGATCACGTTGATCGCTCTTTGGGCCTCATCAAGGATATGGGCTGCCAGGCGGGTCTGGTGCTGAATCCTGCTACCTCGCTCTCCTGCCTCGAGTATGTGATGGACAAGCTGGACGTGATCCTGCTGATGTCGGTCAACCCGGGCTTCGGTGGCCAGAGCTTTATCCCGGGCACCCTCGATAAGCTGCGTCAGGTGCGTCGTCTGATCGACGAGAGCGGCCGCGATATCCGTCTCGAGATCGATGGCGGGGTGAAGGTCGATAACATTCGCGAGATCGCCGAAGCGGGCGCCGACATGTTTGTCGCCGGCTCTGCCATTTTCAGCCAGCCTGACTACAAGGCGGTGATCGACAAGATGCGTGCGGAGCTGGCTCATGTCACACGCTGAGCGCGCATTTGATTTGGTGCTGTTCGATCTGGACGGCACCCTCATTGATAGTGCCGCCCAGCTGGCGCTGGCGGTCAATCTGACTCTGGCAGACCTCGGTCTGGCGCAGGCCGATGAAGCGGTGATCCGTACCTGGGTCGGCAACGGAGCCGACAAGCTGATCCAGCGGGCGCTAGCCTATCGCGAGGCCGATCCCGAGCTGTTTGCCAAGGCCAGACCGATCTTTTTCCAGCACTACAACGCCTGCCTGCTGCAAGGGCTGGCTATGTATGACGGGGTGGCCCAGAGTCTGCGCCGCTTGCAAAGCCTGG
>NZ_JBFODN010000016.1:0-4990 GCF_040908345.1 Aeromonas sp. R3-1 | reverse complement strand
ACCGGCCTGTCACGCCGGGGGTCGCGGGTTCGAGTCCCGTCCGCTCCGCCACTAATTTGAAGGCCTTCCCAGATGGGAAGGCCTTTTTGCTATGTACGGTTTTCCCAGTGACCTCCAGATTTGCATACCAGAACGAATACAAAAGCCCGGCTTCACGACCGGGCTTTGGTGTTTTTAGCGTATTAAACAGCCAGTGTTAGCATTTATCTGCAGGATGAGAGCTAAAACCCTGTCATCTTCCCCATTTTCTATCTATATCAAGCCCTTATCTGATGGATTACTGGCCATTTTAACTGGTTTACTTTTGGCCAAACTCTGTTCATGGTGCGCGATTAGGGTTGTATCTCGTTTATAACTCGGTAGAGTAAGGGCATCTTGAGTTTGCCTGTCCCGCGCCGAGTTTGCCGGGTTCCAGGTGTAACTTGGCCAGTTTTTATCAACCTTAAGTCAGTGGTATCGATATGGAACAAGTAAACAAGTCCACCTTCAGCGATGTACTGGAATATGTGCGTATGTCCCGTCGCCAGAACAAACTCAAGCGTGAAATTGCGGATAACGAGAAGAAGATCCGTGACAACCAGAAGCGCGTGCTGCTGCTCGACAACCTGAGCGACTACATCAAGCCGGGCATGAGCATTGATGATGTGCAGGCGATCATCGCCAACATGCGTGCCGACTATGAAGAGCGCGTGGATGACCACATCATCAAGAACGCAGAGCTCTCCAAAGAGCGTAAAGAGCTGAGCACCAAGCTGAAGGGCATGAGCTCTCACAAATAAGCGTTGCGCTTTCGCTTAAGAGACACCGGCCACTGGCCGGTGTTTTGTTATCAGCTCGGATCTCTGCCACTCCTGCAACAATCGGCTCCCCTTTTTAGAATTGCCCTGTTACCATCACTACAAAGCGGTCAATAGTTTCAAGCCATTGACTTGAAAAGACTAAGCTTGAGTGAAACACAATAAATTGCGCAACCATGGTGGGGCTGATATGGGCGCATCAGAACAGACGGATTTGACACAAGTGGCATCTCAAGATTCATCTGTCCAGACCTCGGACGGGAACCCAAAGCGCAAGCGTCGTCCCTGGTGGCGTTGGCTGTTCTGTTTTCTCTTTTTATTGTGCCTGGGGGCGGTGATCGCTCTGGTTGGCTATGAGATGAAAACCTCGAAGCTGCAATCTCAGGAGATTTCCCGCTATGCCGCCAAGCTCACCTATCAGGTCGAGCCTGGTCAGAGCAAGCAGATCGCTTTCCCTGAAGATGGCCCGTTCGACAAGCGGCTCGGCTATGTGCAACTGCCGATGATGCAGGAGCGTTTGCTGCAGCGGGGCTATGAAGTCAGCAAGCAGGTGCATTTCTCCGACGCGCTCTATGACTACGCCAGTCGTGGCTTCTTCGTGCCCTATACCGAGAAGGTGCAGGCTGGACTGACGCTGCACGATTGCCGCGCCGAGCCCTTCTATCAATTCAAGTATCCGACCCATCACTATCCGGATTTTGACTCCATTCCACCGCTCGTCATCCAGTCGCTGCTGTTTATCGAGAACCGCGATCTGCTGAGCAACGAAGAGCCGTTGGCCAACCCGGCGGTCGATTGGCCCCGTTTTGCCAAGGCGGCACTATCTCAGGTGGGCAAGGCGCTCGATATGCAGGATCAATCTGCCGGTGGCAGTACCCTGGCGACCCAGGTGGAGAAGTACCGCCACTCGCCGGATGGCCTGACCCTGTCGCCGACCGAGAAGATCCGTCAGATGGCCTCTGCCAGCGTGCGGGCTTATCGTCTCGGGCCGGAAACCCTCGAAGCGCGCAAACTGGTCGCCTGGGCCTACCTCAACTCGGTACCGCTCTCGGCTGCTCCGGGATATGGTGAAGTGCATGGTCTGGGAGATGGTCTCTGGGTCTGGTTTGGTGCCAACGTCGATGACGTGAACCGTCTGCTGGATCCCGCCCGAAACCAGAACGCACCGCTGGCCGAACAGGGGCTTGCCCTGCGTCAGGTGGTCTCGCTGATGATTGCGCACCGCCGTCCCTCTTACTATCTGGCTCAGGGGCGAGAGGCATTGGCTACCCTGACCGACAGCTACCTGCGCCTGTTTGTGCAGGAGGGAATGATCACGCCGCCACTGATGGAGGCGGCGCTCAAGGCCAAGATTACGTTCCGTGATTTCCTGCAGTCCCCGGCTATCACCAGGGTGAACAATAACAAGGGGTTGCAGGTTGCCCGTACTCGCCTGAGCCGTCAGCTCGGGGTGCAGCTCTATGACCTCGACCGGATGGATCTGACGGCCGATACCAGCCTCAACATGCCGCTGCAGAACGAAATCTCCCGTTATCTGCAACAGCTGGCCGACCCGACGTTTGCCGCTCAGGTGGGCCTGTTTGGTGAGCGCCTGCTCTCGCCGGAGAAGACCGGCGATGTGCGCTACAGCTTCACTCTGTTCGAGAAGTCGCCGGAAGGGTTCAAGGTGCGGGTGCAGACCGACAACACCGATCAGCCGTTCGATATCAACGAAGGTTCCAAGCTGGAGTTGGGCTCAACCGCCAAGTTGCGGGTGCTGACTACCTATCTGGAGATCGTGGCCGAGCTGCACGACAACTATGCCGGGATGCCGGTCGAGAATCTGCGCAAGCTGGCTGGCGTCTCTCAGGACAACCTCAGCCGCTGGGCCATCTCCTATCTGATGACGGCTCAGGACAAGAGCCTGCCTGTAATGCTGGAAGCGGCGCTGGATCGCAAATACTCCGCCAGTCCCAACGAAGGATTCTTTACCGGTGGCGGCATGCACACCTTCAACAACTTCCGCCGCGAGGATAACAATCGTATTCCGACGTTGCGTGACTCTCTGCGTGAGTCGATTAACTTGCCCTTTGTGCGGCTGATGCGCGATATCGTGCGCTACAGCCTCTACAAGGAGGGCAACCGTGCCCAGTTGCTGAAGGATGACAAGGATCCCCGTCGTCAGGAGTATCTGGCCAAATTTGCCGACAAAGAGGGCCAGACCTATCTGCTGCGCTTCTGGCGCAAATATCGCGGCAAGACTCCCGAGGAGCAACTCGATACCTTCCTCGACGGTCTCAAGCCGAGTGCGGTACGTCTGGCGGCGGTTCACCGCTACCTGATGCCGGAAGCCAGCGAAGCCGCATTTGCTGCCTTCCTGGCGGAGCGGTTGCCGCGCGAGAAGCTGAGTGCGAAACGGATCAATCAGCTCTATGTGAGCTATGGCCCGGGCAAGTATTCACTGCCGGATCAGGGCTACATCGCCCGGGTTCACCCGCTGGAGCTGTGGCTGCTGGCCTATCTCAAGGAGTTCGACAAGGCGACCTTTGCCGACGCGGTGGCGGCCAGTCGTGACGAGCGGCAGGAGGTCTACAGCTGGCTGTTCAAGACCCGTCATCGCAGTGCCCGTGACAGCCGGATCCGCACCATGCTGGAGGTTGAAGCCTTCCTCGATATCCATCAGCGCTGGGCCAAGCTCGGTTATCCGTTCGACCATCTGGTGCCTTCGCTGGCGACTGCCTTGGGCAGCTCCGGTGACCGTCCGGCTGCACTGGCCGAGCTGATGGGGATTATCCAGAATGGCGGTGTCCGCTCGCCAACTTTGCGTATCGAGCACCTCTCGTTCGCCAAGGGGACTCCTTTCGAGACCGAGTTTGAGCCGCAGCACACCGAGGGAACCCGGGTGATGCCGGCAGAGGTAGCGGCAGCCCTGCGCAGTGCGCTCTCCAAAGTCGTTGAAGGGGGTACGGCAAGACGTATCGCCGGTGCCTTTACCCTGCCGGATGGCACTGTGCTGCAGATGGGGGGCAAGACCGGGACCGGGGATAACCGGATTGAAACAGTGGGTCGTTATGGCAACGTGACCAGCTCGCTGGCGCGCAACCGCACCGCAACCTTCGTCTTCTATCTGGGTGAGGATCACTTCGGTACCCTGACCGCCTATGTACCGGGTAGCCAGTCTGACAAGTTCCGTTTCACCTCGGCGCTGCCGGTACAGGTGCTCAAGGGGATGGCTCCTCTGCTGACGCCTTACCTGCAACCGGGCTCCCATACCCAGTGTCTGGCGAACCAGTGATACGCACGAATTACCGCTCATCACGCAGATAACTAACCAGAGAAAAAATGGGGAGGCTGACAGCCTCCCCGTTTTTATTTCCTTATCGGACGCAGCAGCGCTCGATTGCGATCAGGCGTTCAGTACGAACAGCTCGATCACCTGAGCTACACCATCTTCATCGTTGCGGGCGGTGGTGTGCTGGGCGAGACCCTTGATCTCGTCGGTAGCATTGCCCATCGCCACACCTAGGCCTGCGTATTCGATCATGTGGCGATCGTTGCCGGCATCCCCGACGCAGATCACCTGAGCGGCGGTCAGGCCCAAGTGCTCGGCCAGCGCGGCGACGCCAGTTCCCTTGTTGCTCTGCTTGTTCATGAATTCGAGGAAGAAGGGGGCGCTCTGTACCACGGTATAGCGCTCATAGAGCTCAGCAGGCAGTCGCTCGATGGCGCGGGAGAGCTGGGGCGGCTCGTCGATCATCATCACCTTCATGATCTGCTCGTCGGCAGGCAGGGTAGAGAAGTCGATCAGATTGATCGGCATGCCGATCAGGCGAGATTCGTGCTCGGTGTAGGTGCTGACACGGGGACTGATCAGGCCACGGGTCACCGAGAAACCGTGGACGTTCACCTCCAGCTCGTCAGCCAGTTTGGCGACGGCGTTGGCATCACTGCCGGTCAGCAGCTGGCTGCGGATGATGCGCTGATCGGCCACCTGCTGCACCAGGGCGCCGTTGTAGCAGATGACGTAGTCATGCTCTGTGGTGAGGCCGAGCTCTTCCAGATAGCGGCTCATCCCTTCCAGCGGGCGGCCGGAGGCCAGCACAACGGTGACCCCTTTGGCGCGCGCGGCGCTGATGGCGGCGTGGGTGCGGGGAGTAATTTGGCCCTGCGGGTTGAGCAGGGTGCCATCCATATCCAATGCGATCAGCTTGTAC
>NZ_JBFODN010000159.1:0-28168 GCF_040908345.1 Aeromonas sp. R3-1 | reverse complement strand
ATTACCCACAACCTGCGGGCGCTGGCACCGGAAGGCTCGCCGGTGCCGGAGTGGGCCAGCCAGTTTGTCGACTGGCTGGAGCAGAAGATGGCCGACGAGGATCGGCTGGCACTGCTCGACTATCGTCGGCTGGCTCCCGGAGCAGTGGAGTCCCATCCCCACGACGATCATCTGCGCCCACTCTTTGTGGCGTTGGGGGCCGCTGATGGTGTGGCGCCCACCCGGCTGCACGAGAGCTGGGATGGCGGCAGCCTCTATATGGGCGCCTACCGCTTCGGTTGATAGCCTCTCAACAAGACCCCGCCAATTGGCGGGGTCTTGTTGTTTACGGTGTTGGGGGGGGAGCCGAAGGCTCTCAGGGAATCACTACCCGGCTCTCGCCGCCGCCGAGGGCTTCGACCCTGATCTGCACGCCAATACGCTCCACCAGCGTCTGGACGTGGGAGATGACCCCGATCTGGCGACCGGCGGCTTGGAGGGAGTCGAGGCTGGCGAGCGCCAGATCCAGACTGTCCGGATCCAGGGTGCCAAACCCCTCGTCGATAAACAGTGACTCGACCTGGGTCTGCCGCGACGAGAGGCTGGAGAGGGCCAGCGCCAGCGCCAGCGACACCAGAAAACTCTCGCCGCCGGAGAGGGAGTCCACCGAGCGCACCTCGTCCCCCATGTCGAGATCCACCACCTGCAGCGCCAGATCGGTGCTGGGCACCCGCTCCAGCCGGTAGCGGGGCGAGAGCTCGGCGAGCTGGGCGTTGGCCTCTAGCAGCAGGCGTTCGAGGGTGAGGCTCTGGGCAAAGGTGCGGAACTTGGCGCCGTTGGCTTGCCCGATCAGATCGCACAACTGCTGCCAGTGATCGGCCACCGCCTGCTGGGCGGCCAGCTCCTGTTGCAGGCTGCCCGCCTTGAGCGCTGCGGCTTCGGCCTGTGCCAGCTTGCTCTTGCACTCGAACAGCTGCTCTTCAAGGGCGCGACAACGGGCATCGAGCGCCGTCAGCTGCTCGCTCAGCTCTGCATCCGGCAGGGCAGCCAGCTCGGGGTGATGCTCGCGATAGCGATCCCGCTTG
Source organism: Aeromonas sp. R3-1 (assembly GCF_040908345.1). Lineage (NCBI taxonomy): Bacteria > Pseudomonadati > Pseudomonadota > Gammaproteobacteria > Aeromonadales > Aeromonadaceae > Aeromonas > Aeromonas sp. R3-1. The sequence goes on along the minus strand of NZ_JBFODN010000159.1, from coordinate 27,104 downwards.
CTCTCCTCCAGTGCCAGCGCCCGTTGCCGCTCGGCAAGGCGGGTGCGCGCCTCGCCAACCGCATCCTCCAGCCCTTGCAGGGCAGTGCGGCGCGCCTTGAGTTCATCGGGGCTGATGGCGAGCAGACGGCGCAGGTCGTATTCGGCGATGCCGAGGGTACTGGCGTGGGCAGCCCAGCGCCCCAGCACCTCCCGCTTGCGGCGACTGCTGGTCTGCTTTTCCTGCTCCACATGAGTGAGGCGGGTCTTGAGTTCGGTCTGCCGCTCCCGCAGAGCACGGGCGCTCTGTTGCATCGCCTCCAGTTCGCTGGCGAGTTGTTGCAGCCGCTGTTGCCAGCGGCTCTCGACCAACGGTATCTCCTCGCCACCGAGACAACCGCTGCGGCTGGTGAGCAGCCCCTGCCGCTGCTGCTCGTGCTCCTTGTAGTCCCGCTCCAGCTTGTGCAGTAGCTCGCGCTGGGTCTGCAGGCGGGCCTCCTGCGCACTTAGTGCCGGGGTGAGGCTGGCGATCTCGCTGGCCAGCCGCTCCCACTCGCTCTGGCCGTGCAGCCAGGCTTCGCAGGCTCGCTGCCACTCGTGCCACTGCTGGCTGCCGAGCCACTGGCGCCACGGTTGGCCGCCCATCTGTTCGTCGAGGCGGTGGGCGCCCTGTTCGAGGCGCTGGCGCAGGGTCGCCTCCTGCTCGCCCATCCCCTTCACTTCCCCTTCCAGCGCGATGCGCTGGCGATCGGCCTCCTGCCACTGCAGGTCAAACTGCTGGTGCTGGGCAGCCAGTTGGCTCAGTTGTTGACGCACCCCTTGCAGCTGTTGTTGGCCAAGCTGGGCCTGACGCAGCTGCTGCTGGCTCTGGGCCAACCCCTGCTCCAGCGTCTGTCCACGGCCAAGCAATGTGCTCATCAGCTCGTTCCACTCAATGGGGCTTTGGCGCAGCGGCAGCGAATGGCCGAGCAGGGTATCGCCCCCCAGCTGTTGCCAGCGCTGGGTCAGTTGCTCGGCGCGGGTTTCCAGCTCCGGCAGATGTTGCTGACGCACCGCCAGCTGGCGGGCCAGCTCCTGACGCTCGCTCTCGCACTGGATGTATTGATGATTGAGCCGATCCCATTCGAGTTCGAGGCTTCTGACCCGCTCCGCCAGCTGACCCAGGATCCCCGCCACCTGGGGTTGGCTCTGGCTGTAGGGGTGCTCCTCGGCGCCACAGAGCGGGCAGGGGGTGCCATCGCTCAGGATATGGCGATACTGCTCGAACGTGGCGATGGCGCGAGACTGCTCCAGCGCGTGGCGCGCCTCGTCCCGCTGCAGGGCGAGCCGCTCGCGGGCTGGCACCAGCTCTTCGCCAAGGGTGGCGAGTTTGCCGAGCGCCTGCTCCAGCTGGGCAATCTCCTGTTGCAAGCGGCCATGTTGTTCGCCGTGGTTGCGGCCATAGTCGGCCAGCTCCAGCAGCTGGCGCAGCTGACCCAGCTGTTCGGTTTGCTGCTGCCACTGCTCCTGCGCCTTGGCGAGGCGGCTGTCCCACTGCTGCTCCTGCAGCTCGTTCTGTTGCTGTTGCAGCCGGGCTTGTTCATGTTGCCAGTAGTCGCGCTCCTGCTGACCTTGCTCCAGCTGGCGCAGCAACTGCTGCAGGGTGCGCAGCTTGTGATCCCGCAGGGTGAGCAGCTGTTGTAGCTTGTCGGCATCCTCGGCCCAATCCTGCATGGCGGTGAGCAGGGGCTGCCACTGGCGAGCAACCGGTGCCAGCTCCTTGTGCTCTTCGAGCCAGAGTCCCCACTGCTGATGCTGCTGCTTGAGCAGTTCTACCTGTCGGCTCTGCTCGCGCCAGCCCTGCTCGAGGGTGAGCTGCACTTCTCGCTCCTGTGCCCCCTCCTGCTGGATCTTCTGCAACTGCTGCACTTTCTCCCGGATGCGGGTATCGAGCTCCTGCGCCCGCTTGAGTTCGGGTTGCAGGGCGCCCCATTCCCGCTCGGCGGCGATCTTCTCCGCCAGCAACTGCTGTTCGGTCAGCGCGCTCTGCTGGGTCTGCTCCTCGAGCTTGGCCAGCTCCGGCCCAAGCTCGGCGATCACCTTCTCCTGCTGCTGCACTTCCAGAGTGAGACGGGCCAGCTCGTCGTGATCGGCGCGGGCCACCTGGGCCTGTTCGGCACGGGCAAACTCATCGCGCTCGGGGGCCGCGGCGCCGTGGGCCTGCAGGGCGGTATCGAGCGCCGCCTGTCCCTCGGCGCAGCCCAGCAGTTGGGCGGCAATGCGGCTGTTGAGATCGCGCAGGTCCTGCATCAGCTGCTGTTGTTGCTGCTCGTGCTTGAGGGTGGTGGAGAGGCTCACCTGCTGGCTTACCCACTGTTCGCGGGTCGCTTCGTCCATCAGCGCCACGTCGCCGAGGCGCTGGGCGATGGTGGCCAGCTTCTGCTGCTCTTCCCGCGCCCGTTCATAGGTCTGGATGGAGATGGCGGAGTAGAGCTCGGTGCCGGTCATCCGTTCGAGCAGGGCGGAGCGCTCGTTGGCATCCGATTTGAGGAAGGCTGCAAATTCCCCCTGCGGCAGGATCACCGCGCGGCGGAACTGCTCCCAGGAGAGACCCACCAGCTCGTCGATGCGATCCTGCAGCTCCCGCTTGCTGCCGGAGAAAACTTGACCTGACTCCATATCGGTCAGAGCGCGCTCTTGCGCCTGAAAACGCCCCTCCGAGCGGTTTCGCGCCCGGCGCACCGCCCAGCGGGCCAGCCAGATGCGACCATCGCAGCCACGAAACTGCACCTCGGCAAAGCCGCTGGCGTGGCCGCGGCTGAGGATGCCGCGTACGTCGTTGGCCTTGAGCTTCTCTTCATCATCCATGCGGCCCACTTCGGCCACGTTCTTGCGATTGGCGATAAAGCGCGGCATCTCGTCGTATAAGGCCAGACAAATGGCGTCGAGCAATGTGCTCTTGCCCGCGCCAGTGTTGCCGGTGATGGCAAACAGACCCGCGGCGCCGAGCGCCCCCCTGGTAAAGTCGATGGTGAAGGGGCCGGTCAGACTGGCCAGATTCTCACCTGACAGAGACAAGATTTTCATTGGTTTGACTCCTTCACCTGCTCCAGGATCTCTTCAAACGAGGCGACCAACCCAGCCTCGGGCTCCCCTTCAAACTGGCGCTGATAGCAGAGGCGAAACACCTCGGTGGGGGAGAGTTCATCGAGCCTGCGCCGCTCGCGACCATCGGCCAGCCCTTCTCCCGAGCCCTGATAACTGGTCGTAATGCGGGCCAGACGCACCGGTTTGTCTGCGATGGCGGCGAGAATCCGCTCGCGGATGCGCGCCTCTGGCTTGGGCAGCAGCAGCCGCACTTCGAGGAAAGGTTGTGCCTCTTGTGGACAAGCAGGCAGCTCGAGCGATGCGATGGCGTTCAGCGCGTCGTCGAGGGTGCTCTGGGGCAGGCGGATCATCTCCACCGCGCGGGGCACCGGGATCCGCTCCAATCCGGTCAGTTTGCCTTCTGCAAAGGTCACTTCCAGCACCTGATGGTTGTAGTTGGCTTCGGCGAGCGATAGCGGTAGCGGCGAGCCGCTGTAGTGCACCCCAGTGGCCGGGCTCTGGGCCAGATGGAGGTGGCCGAGCGCCGTGTAGTCGGCACCGGCAAAGAGTTCGGCGGGCAGGGCGTGCTGGTTGCCGCCGAGCACCCGCCGCTCCGACAGCTCCGAGAGCTGGCCCGCCGCCAGATAGGCGTGGCCCATGGCGATGAGCGGCAGCGCCTCCCCACAGCGAGCGCGCCCTTCGGCCAGCACCTCGGCGTAGATCTGTCGAACCCCTTCGATCAGTCTGTCCTGCCCCTCAGCCAGCTGTTCCACCCGCAGATCGCTGCTGCGCAGGAACGGCACGGCGGCACACCAGGCGGCAATGTTGCCCTCCCGGTCTTGCAGCGGTACCAGCAGACGGTCGGTCTCGAGCTTGCCCTCACTGTCGCGGCTGATGCTGCCCACCAGATGCAGATCAAAGGCGCGCAGCAGTTCGTGTGGGGCATCGAGCTTGGAGGGGGAGTCGTGGTTGCCGCCGATCAGCACCATGTTGAGGTGGGGCATCTCGGCGCGCAGCCGCGCCAGAAAACGGTAGAGTTGCTGCCAGGCGCTGGCGGGGGGATTGGCGGTATCAAACAGATCGCCCGCTACCAGCAGGGCGTCGATCTCGCGCGCCTTGAGGGTGTCGCTCAGCCAGTCGAGAAAGGCATCGTGTTCAGAACGGCGGTCATGACCATGAAGTTGATGGCCAAGGTGCCAGTCGGCGGTATGGAGGATTTTCATTGGAAAGCAGCCCGGTTGCAGGGACGGTGCCTGTGGCACCCGATGAGGACAAGATGAGGATGCCCCGTGCTTTTTTCAAGTAAAACAGGGGGCTGGCATCGATTCAGGCAGGTTCGCAGCACATCCGGTATTGGGGGTGGCCGGTGAGGGGATCGGACTCCTCGGCCTCGATAACGAAGCCGTGGCGGCGATAGAAACGCACCGCCTGATCGTTCTCGACGAAGACCCGGGCGTGGAGCGACGCCCCCTGACGCTTCGCCTCCTGCAGCAGGGCGTGGCCGACACCGCGGCCCTGACGGTCGGGGCGCACGAACAGGGCGGCGAGATAGTTGTCCACCAGTGCCATGAAACCGAGCAGATCGCCGCGCTCCTCGAACACCCAGATGGCGGCGCGATCGAGATAGCGGGTACGCAGATCCTCCTGGGCCTGCCACCAGCAGGAGGCATCGACGAAATCGTGGGCCTGCAGGGAGGCCAGCAACCAGATTTCGACGATCTCTTCCATGTCTTCCGGGCGACTGGGCCGCAACATACCTTCATCCTTATTAACAATTTACTTTCGCAGTCTAGGAGAACTTGATGAACAAACAGGTGACATAAATGAGACCCTGTGAGGTCGATCGCCCTTTATTTAGCGAGAATGATTGGCTGATCACAAAGCGCCTCTCTAGTACAATGCCCGCCGGACAATCTAGAGACCGAGGACGCCATGTGGTTTAAAAACCTGCAGATTTATCGCTTTACCCGCCCCTTTGACCTGACAGTGGATCAGCTGGAAACCCAGCTGGAAGCCTGCGTCTTCACCCCTTGCGGCAGTCAGGACATCTCCCGTTTCGGGTGGGTCAAGCCCCTTGGCAAATTCGGCTCAACCCTGACCCACTCTGCTTCCGGCCACATCCTCATCTGCGCCCGCAAAGAGGAGAAGATGCTGCCAGGTACCGTGGTCAAGGAGATGCTGGCCGAGAAGGTAGAGGCGATCGAGTTCGAACAGGGTCGCGCCCTCAAGAAGAAAGAGAAGGAAGCGCTGAAAGAGGAGATCCTCCACACCCTGCTGCCCCGTGCCTTCAGTCGTACCAGCCAGACCTTCGCCTGGATCAATCCGGCCGACAATTTGATGGTGGTGGATGCAGGTTCTGCCAAGAAGGCGGATGATCTGCTGGCACTGCTGCGCAAATCCATCGGCTCCCTGCCGGTGGTGCCGGTGGCCCTCAAGAACCCGCCGGAGATCACCATGACCGAGTGGTTGAACGAGGGCAATCTGCCCGCCTCCTTCACTCTGGAAGATGAAGCCGAGCTGCGCAGTGCCATGGAGCACGGCGGCATCATCCGCTGCAAGCAGCAGGATCTGATGACGGATGAAATCAAGAACCATCTGGCCAACGACAAGCTGGTGACCAAGCTGGCCCTCAACTGGGGCGAGACCGTCAGCTTCGTGCTGGGGGATGATCTTTCCATCAAGCGCCTGAAATTCAGCGAAGAGCTGCGCGAGCAGAACGACGACGTCACCAGCGAAGATCCGGCCGCCCGTCTGGATGCAGACTTCGCGCTGGTCACCGCCGAGCTGTCCCAGTTTATCCCGGCGCTGTTTGCCGCCCTGGGTGGCGAAGAGCAGTCCATCTAACCGGACTTGCGCCTGTTTGGCCTCTGCCATCCCATCGTAAAAACCGCCTTCGGGCGGTTTTTTTATATCTATTGCGGATAGCCATTATTGATAGATGAGTAAGATATTGATCTTGTTCAATAACTTGAGCTGTCAGCGCCAATCGTGACATAGTCCCTCTTCATGGTCATAAAACAGACAAGGAGAGTGTCATGTTGCGCAAACCTCTGGGGCTGGCTATCGCCCTTGCCTTGCTGGCCGGTTGTGCCAGTGACAACGGCTTTCACTACACCCCGCCAGCCCAGACCCTGATCGCACCCGAAGCCGCCAGTGGCTGGACCGACAAGCAGGGCTGGCAGGGCCATGACTTCATGGTGGCGGCCGCCAACCCGCTGGCGGTGGATGCGGGCTACCAAATCATCAAGGCCGGTGGCAGTGCCGTCGATGCCGCCATTGCGGTACAGCTGGTATTGACGCTGGTGGAGCCGCAATCCTCCGGGATCGGTGGCGGAACGCTGCTGCTGGTGTGGGATGGCCGCAAGGTGAGTGCGGTGGATGGCCGCGAGACGGCGCCGGCCGCTGCCACCGACCAGCTGTTTATGCAAGATGGCAAGCCGCTGGCGTTTTATGACGGGGTGGTGGGGGGCCGCTCGGTCGGCGTTCCCGGCACCCTGCGCGCTCTGGCACTGGCCCATCAGCGTTATGGCAAGCTGCCCTGGGCTGTGCTGTTCGAGCCCGCCATCACGCTGGCAGAACAAGGATTTGTGATAAGTCCACGACTGGCCACATTGCTGGCCAAGGATCCCTATCTGGCACGGGATCCGCAGGCGCGTGCCTACTTCTATCAGGCGGATGGCAGCCCCAAAATGGCGGGTACCCGGCTGACTAACCCAGCGCTGGCCAAGGTGCTGCGCACTCTGGCCACAGAGGGGGCGGATGCCTTCTATCGGGGGTCGCTGGCGGATGCCATGGTGGCCAAGGTGCGTCAGCATCCCACCAATCCTGGGGTACTGGCAGCCACCGATCTGGCCAGCTATCAGGCCAAAGTGCGGGATGGCCTCTGCTTTGACTATCGCCAGAGCAAGATCTGCGGCTTTCCCACTCCCTCGTCCGGCACCCTGGCGCTCGGCCAGATCTTCGGCATGCTGGAGAGCCGCGATATGGCGGCCCTCAAGCCGATCACCACGAAGGAGGTGGGACTGGCTGCTTCCAGTGAGGCTATCCACCTCTACAGCGAAGCGGCGCGCCTGGCCTTCGCCGATCGCAACCAGTACGTCGCCGACAGCGATTTTGTCAGCGTGCCGGTGAAGGGGCTGCTGGACAAGGGCTATCTGGCCGAGCGGGGCAAGCTTGTCGGTCAGCACTCCATGGGGATTGCCAAGCCCGGCACGCCGCCACTGGCGCTGGCACGCGGCAAGGATGCGACCCCCGAACTCCCCTCTACCAGCCATGTCTCGATCGTCGACAAGGCGGGGATGGCTATCTCCATGACCAGCTCCATCGAGGATGGTTTCGGGTCGCGCCAGATGGTCAACGGCTACCTGCTCAACAACCAGCTCACCGATTTCTCCTTCACCTCGGTGGATGCCGCCGGTCTGCCGGTGGCAAACCGGGTGGAGCCGGGCAAGCGGCCCCGCTCCTCCATGTCACCCCTGCTGGTGTTTGACAAGCCAAGCGGCGAGCTGATCATGACGCTGGGCTCGCCGGGGGGCTCAGCCATCATCAACTACGTGGGCAAGACCCTGCTCGGCACCCAGGATTGGGGCCTGAACCTGCAACAGGCCATCAATCTGCCCAACTTTGGCAGCCGCAACGGTCCCACCGAGCTGGAAGTGGGACGCACCCCCATGTCGGTGGTCGAGGGGCTGAAGGCGAGGGGACATGAGGTGGTATTGAACGAGCAGACCTCCGGCCTGCAGGGGGTTGAGCGCAACACTGGCGGCTGGTTTGGCGCAGCGGATCCGCGTCGGGAAGGGATCGCCAAGGGAGAATGACGCTCCCATAACAACAAGGCCAGCATAATGCTGGCCTTGTTGCTGATGGAGCGTGACGGAGCGGTTACTGGATACCCAACAGCTCCACGTCAAAGATCAGGACTGATCCCGGCGGGATTTTGCCAGCTGCACGGTCGCCGTAGGCGAGGTTGGCGGGGATGTAGAAACGGGTCTTCTCACCTTCCACCATCAGCTGCACCCCTTCGGTCCAGCCAGCGATCACCTGATTGAGGCCAAACTCGATGGGCTCGCCACGGGCGACCGAGCTGTCAAAGACGGTGCCGTCCAGCAGCTTGCCCTCGTAGTGCACCTTCACCTTGCTGGTGGCGGTGGGGTGAACGGTGCCTGTGCCCGGGGTCAGCACTTCGTACTGCAGGCCTGAGGCGGTGGTGGTCACCAGCGGTTTGTCCTTGTTGCTGGCGAGGAACTCGGCGCCAATCCGCACGTTGTCGGCCGCCAGCTTCTTGTTGTTGCTGCTGGAGTAGAAGTAGTAGGCCACACCGGCGATGAGCAGCGCGATCAGTATGAATTTCATCGGTTTTTCCTGTTCCATGAAATGTAAAAAGTGCAATGAGGGCGCCATCTTATCGCGCACCGACCCTGATGGCGAGCCACAGGGCGGGAGGATGTGAGCGGGCAGGCAAAGCTCGGAGACGCAGACGCAAAAAGGGGCGAGTCGGTGACTCGCCCCTTGTCATGGCGGCGGCGCTTACTTGGCGGCCACCATCATCAGGGCGGGCAGGGCGAAGAAGAGACCCGTCACATAACCCAGAGCCAGCAGCTTGTTCTCGCTCCCTACCCGGGCCAGCCCCTCGGCGGCGCGCACCGGCAGGTCGCGCAGGAAGGGGATGCCATAGATGATGACTACGGCAAAGAGGTTGAACAGCACGTGGACCAGCGCGATGGTCAGGGCCAGCTGGGCACCGGCTCCGCTGATGGCGGTGGCAGCCAGCAGGGCGGTGATGGTGGTACCGATATTGGCCCCCAGGGTGAAGGGGTAGAGCTGACGGGTGCTGAACACGCCGCCGCCGGCCAGCGGGATCATCAGGCTGGTGGTGGTGGAGGAGGACTGCACCATGATGGTCACCAGCGCACCGGAGGTGATGCCGGTCAGCGGGCCACGGCCCAGCGCCTTGTGCAGCACCTCTTTGGCTCGGCCAACCAGTACCTGTTGCAGCACTTTGCCGAGATAAGTGACGCAGGCGAGGATCAGCAGGATACCGATGATGATGGTCGCGATGGCGGCACCCTTGCCCGGCAGGAAGGCCACGGCGCTGTCAATCAGCTGCTGGGCCGGTGCGGTCAGCGGCTTCATGAAATCCATGCCCTTCATCGACATATTGGCGGAGCCTACCAGCAGGTTGGCCAGCCACTCGGCGCTATGTTGCAGCAGGCCGAACATCAGTTCCAGCGGCAGGAAGATGAACACCGCCAGCAGGTTGAAAAAGTCGTGCACGGTGGCGGCGGCGAAGGCGCGGCGGAACTCGGCGCGATCCCGCACATGGCCCATGGAGACGATGGTGTTGGTGATGGTGGTGCCGAGGTTGGCACCCATCACCATGGGGATAGCCATGCTGATGGGCAGGCCGCCAGCCACCAGACCGACGATCACCGAGGTGACGGTACTGGAGGATTGCACCAGCGCGGTAGCGAGAATACCCAGCAGCAGGGCGACAAAGGGGTTGTTGGCAAAGGCGAAGATCTGGGCTGCGCCCTCGGCGCCGCCGGAGAAATCTTTGAAGCCGTGGGAGATGGCGCCCACGGCAACCAGGATCAGGTAGACCAGTACGATGACACTCATCCAGTTGAACAGGGCGCGGGTCGCGGGCGGCTGTGACAAGGAGTGATGGTGTTGCATAAAGCCTCTTGAGACGGTCGTTCCGTCTTGGGTTGTTGATGACCCGCGCATTTAATCAATGGTTAATGACAGAAATATGACAACGTGACATTTCGATGATGTTTTTATGACGACGAACTGCGGCGACAGGCGCTGACCGAGCCGGTTGGCTCTGGGGTGGCAAAAGGGGGGACGAAAGCACTGCCGCCTTGTCAGCCGGAATGTGATCGCTACACTGCGCCCCTTTATTGGCAAGCAGGAGTAAACAAGATGATGCGTGCATGGATCCTCTCTCTGTCGCTGGGGCTGCTCTCGGCAGGGGCGCAGGCCAGCCTGTTGAAAACCGACTGCAACCTCGACAAGGCCCTCAAAAACGAAGCGGTGAATGCGACTCTGGGAGTCAAGGGCAACTGTGATACCAGCAAGCTGGTGAAGCAGGAGAAAGAGAAGGTGAAAGCTGAGGTGCAAAAAGGCCGCAACGACCTGCTGGGCGAGAAGCGTGCCGACCTCAAGGAGAGCGGCAACGGTATGCAGCAGAAGATGGACAAGGCAAACCAGCAGATGCACAAGGCGGAGCAGGATGCCAAGACCATCGCTCGCGATCCGCTCAAGGCTGCGGCGACCGCCGTACTGGATAAGCAGTAAGCAGACCGGGCCAAGCCCGTGTGACCGGCAACAGACCGGCAGCAAAAAGGGGAGCCATGGCTCCCCTTCTGTCTATCCGTTATCCGCAAAGGATCAGGCGTCAGCCGCTTCCTCGTACTGACGGAACGGGATGCGGAACACCGCCAGACGCAGGAACAGATAGGTTGCGCCGAGGCCCGCCCAGATCAGGCCCAGCTCCAGCGAGCTCTGCTCCAGGTTGATCCACAGAGCACCTATGGTGGCGGCGCCGAGCAGCGGCATCAACAGGTAGATGACGTGATCCTTGAGGGTCTTGTTGCGCTTCTCGCGTACCCAGAACTGACCGATCACCGACAGGTTGACGAAGCTGAACGCCACCAGTGCGCCAAAGTTGACCAGCGCCAGTGCGGTATCCAGATCAAACGACACGGCGGAGAGGGCCAGACCGCCCACCATCAGCACGTTGATGGCCGGAGTACGATATTTCGGGTGGATGTAGCCAAACACCCTCTCCGGGATCATGCGATCACGCCCCATCACGTAGAGGATGCGCGAGACACCTGCGTGAGCCGCCATGCCGGAGGCCAGTACCGCGACCGTGGTGCAGACCAGTACCACGGACTGGAAGAAGGTGCCGCCAACGTAGAGGGCGATCTCCGGCAGTACCGCATCCGGATGCTGGAAGCGGGCGAGGCTCGGGAAGTAGAGCTGCAGGCAGTAAGAGACCACCACGAAGATGATGCCGCCGATAAGGGCAGTCAGCACGATCGCCTTGGGGATCACCTTGCCAGCGTTCGGAGTCTCTTCGGAGAGGGAACTCAGACCGTCAAAGCCCAGGAACGAGAAGCAGAGGATGGTCGCACCGGTAAAGAGCGGTACCAGCTGTGCTGACTCGAAGTGGAACGGACGGCTGCTCATCAGGGTGCCAGCCCCTTCGCCGTGGTAGATGCCCCACGCCATCAGGCCGATAAAGAGGGTGATGATGGCCAGCTGGATCACCACGATCAGACCATTGAAGTTGGCGACCAGATTGATGCCGCGCAGGTTCAGGAAGGTCATCACGGTCACCAGACCGAAGATGAACACCCAGGGCTCGACGCCCGGGAACATGGCGGTCAGGTAGATCTTGGCCAGCAGGATGTTGATCATCGGCATGAACATGTAGTCGAGCAGGGATGACCAGCCGACCATGAAACCGACGTAGGGGTTGAACACCTTCTGGGCATAGGTATAGGCAGAGCCCGCAGAGGGGAACTTGCGTACCAGATGTCCGTAGCTGAAAGCGGTGAGCAGGATGCCACCCAGAGCCAGCAGATAGGCGGTGGCGACCCGGCCATCGGTGATGTCACCGACGATGGCGAAGGTGTCGAAGACAGCCATGGGGGTCAGATAGGCCAGACCCATCACAATCACTTGTGTCAGGGTAAGGGTCTTGAGCAGCTTGGCGTTTTGCGATGCCATTACGCTTTCTCCTCAATCAGTGCCGCAGCACGTGCTTGCAACGAGCGCAGGGATACGATGGATTCGCAAGCCTGTACATCAAGGGCGCCGGGGAGGCGCATACCGGGCTGTACCGGCAGGAAAGCATTAAAACGCCCCATTGTTATCCTCTCAACGTCGGGAGATTGTTTGGCAATCTCGAATATCACTTCCGGAAACGTTCCGGCCTCTTGTGGTGGGTTTGTACTGCACTTCAAAAATACAAAAACCGATGTCGCAGTGAACATCGGTCCTTTATTGGCGGCGTATTGTGCATTCGGTCAGCCCCCTTGACAAGCAAAAAAGGGCGGATTAACGCATTTTTTTGCATACGCACGGGGCAGGTAAGTGGTCACTCGCCCCCTGCAGCCGTCCCCGAGCCGCTCCCCCTTTTTCGGGGGGGAAGAGAACCCTGTCATGGCGTATGAAAAATCGGCAAATCGGGGCTGCAGGGTGCATAGCGCCTCAACATTGATCCTGATCATATTTGCCGGCGTCCCCCCAGGCTCGAGTCCAGCGAACTTATCGGCTGGCGGGGGATGGGAGGGGTTGAAGTGGATAAAGAGTGGCTGCATATCCATTCACATTAATGACTGAGGATAGGAGGCGACGCGGCTCGGGCCATGGCACGGCGAGCAGCCCGGCTGGGTAGTTATTTGAAATCAGTCACACTTCCTGCAGAAACCGCATTTCTGGCAACCCGTGCTGCTGGCCACCAGCGCACCGCAAAAACAACAAGGAGCCCGCAGGCTCCTTGTTCTCTATAGGGGGGAGGGGCGCCAGCGGTTACTGGGCGATCTCCACCTTGTCGGCGGTATGCAGCGGGATGCGGAACACAGTCAGGCGCAGGAACAGGTAGATGGCCCCCAGCGCCGCCCAGATCAGCCCCAGCTCGAAGGAGGAGGGCTCGAGGTTGAGCCACAGCACCCCGATGCAGGCGGCGCCACAGAGCGGCAGCAGCAGGTACATCAGGTGATCCTTGAGACACTTGTTGCGGCCCAGCTTCACATAGAAGTGGGCAATCACCGCAAGATTGACGAAGGTGAAGGCCACCAGAGCGCCAAAGTTGATCAGCGCCAGCGCCATCTCCAGATCCAGCGACACCGCAGAGAGGGCCAGAAGGCCGACCAGCAGCACGTTGAACGCCGGGGTTTGCCACTTCGGATGGATGTAGCCGAAGAAGCGGGCAGGCAGAGCGCGATCACGACCCATCACGTAGAGCAGGCGCGATACACCGGCGTGGGAGGCGAGCCCGGAGGCCAGCACCGCCACAGTAGTGCAGACCAACACCACCGCCTGGAACAGCTTGCCGCCGACATAGAGGGCGATCTCCGGCAATACCGCATCCGGATGCTGGAAGCGGGAGATGTCCGGGAAGTAGAGCTGCAGGAAGTAGGAGGTAGTGACGAACAACACACCGCCGATCAGCGCCGTCAGCACGATGGCGCGGGGGATCACCCGATCCGCGTCCGGGGTCTCTTCCGACAGGGTACTGATGGCGTCAAAACCGAGGAACGACAGACAGAGGATGGAGGCCCCCATCAGCAGCGGTGACACCTGGATCTGCTCGGAGAAGAAGGGACGGCTGCTGGCCACGGTACCCAACCCTTCACCGTTGTGAACGCCCCAGGCGATCAGGCCGATGAAGATGGCGATGATGCTGAACTGCATCACCACGATCAGGCTGTTGAAGTTGGCCACCAGCTTGATGCCGCGCAGGTTGAGGGCGGTCATCACCGCCGCCAGACCGAAGATATAGGTCCAGGGCTCTACGTTCGGGAAGAGGGCTTCCAGATAGATCTTGGCCAGCAGCATGTTGATCATCGGCATGAACATGTAGTCGAGCAGGGAGGTCCAGCCCACCATAAAGCCGACATAGGGGTGAAACACCTTCTGTGCATAGGTATAGGCAGAGCCGGCTGACGGGAACTTGCGCACCAGATGGCCGTAGCTCAGGGCAGTGAACAGCATACCGATGAGGGCAAACAGGTATGCGGTCGGCACATGGCCTTCGGTGATCTCGGTAACGATGCCGAAGGTGTCGAACACTGCCATGGGGGTGAGGTACGCCAGTCCCATAACCACGACCTGCCACAGTTTGAGGGTCTTTTTCAGACCAACCTGCTGGGCCGCCATTATGCATGTTCCTCATGCAGTGCCAGAGTGGCACGGTCCATCAACGAAACCGGGAGAGAGGCCCGGGAATCAAGGGCGCCAGGGCGGCGCACACCGGCCATGGCCGGTTGGAAAGCATTGAGATGCCCCATGTTGTTCCTCACTAGACTTGGTGTCGGGAGACTGCTGCCAATCTCGCTATCTTTTCCGGGGGTGATCCGGCCTCGTTTATGGGTTTGTTCACTGTCTAAAAAAGAACCGATGCCATTGTTTTACATCGGTTCTTTCAGTGGCGGCGCATTGTGCATTTGCAGGGCCCCCTTGACAAGAAAAAAAGGGGGCAAAATTGCATTTATTTGCACAGGTAAGTGGTCACTTTCCTGCTGGTCAGGCCAGCACGGCCTCCAGTGATTTTTCAAGGAGTTGCAGCCCCTCGTCAATCACTGCCGCAGGGGCTGTCAGGGGGGCGAGAAAACGGATGACATTTGCGCGCACCCCGCATGAGAGCAGGACCAGACCCCGTTTGCCCGCCTCGGCCACCAGTCGTTTGGTGAGGTCGGGATCGGGCTGGCTGGCATCACGGCGTTTCACCAGCTCCATGGCCACCATGGCACCGGGGCCGCGAATTTGACCTATGCAGTCAAAACGCTCGGCTATGCGTTCCAGCCCCGCCTTGATCTGCTCCCCCTGATCCAGCGCTTTCTGGTTGAGTTTCTCCTCGTCGATCACCTGCAAGACCGCCAGCGCGGCGGCGCAGGCGATGGGGGAACCGGCATAGGTGCCACCCAGGCCCCCCGGCTTGGCCGCGTTCATGATCTCTGCCTTGCCCACCACCGCCGAGAGAGGGAAGCCCCCCGCCAGACTCTTGGCCAACGTCATGATGTCCGGCTCGATGCCGGCATACTCGGTGGCGAAGGTCTTGCCGGTGCGGCAAAAACCACTCTGGATCTCGTCGCAGATCAGCAGAATGCCGTGCTGGTCGCAGACGCTGCGCAGCTTCTGCATAAAGCTCGGGGAGGCAGGGTAGAAGCCCCCTTCGCCCTGCACCGGTTCGATGATGATGGCGGCGACGCGATTCGGCTCGATATCGGCGCTGAAGCAGAGCTCGAGGGCGTGCAAGGCATCCTCTTCACTCACCCCGAGATAATCGGCGGGGAAGGGGATGTGGTAGACCTCGCCCGGGAAGGGGCCAAAGCCGGTCTTGTAGGGCACCACCTTGCCGGTGAGCGCCATCCCCATCATGGTGCGGCCGTGAAAGCCCCCCTTGAAGGCGATGGTGCCGCTGCGACCGGTGTGGGCGCGGGCAATCTTGATGGCGTTCTCGACCGCTTCGGCGCCGGTGGAGAGAAACAGGGTGCGTTTCGGCGTCGGGCCGGGCACCAGGGCGTTGAGCTTCTCGGCAAGCTCGATATAGCCGGGGTAGGGGGTGACCTGAAAGCAGGTGTGGCTGAATTTTTCCAGCTGTTCACGCACCGCCGCCACCACTTTGGGGTGGTTGTGACCGGTGTTGAGCACGGCGATGCCGGAGGCAAAGTCGATGTAGCGGTTGCCCTCCACATCCCACAGCTCGGCATTTTGCGCCCGGTCGATAAAGACCGGCAGCAGGGTGCCAACGCCGTTGACCACGGCCGCTTCGCGGCGCGCTTGCCACGCCTTGTTTGATTCTGACTGACTCATTTTTCCTCCCTGAGGGGCCGCAGCCCCCGATATTCCCTGAAAATGTGGCAGGCGTTTTGGCGCCCCTCACCGCCGATCAGCCCATCGGGCCAGTTCGGCGGCGCCTTGTCTCTCTGTTGCAGCCCTAGCGAATGGCGCCAAAGCAGAGGTATTTGGTCTCCAGATACTCCTCCAGCCCCTCGGCGGCACCCTCCCGGCCCAACCCCGACTCCTTGATGCCGCCAAAGGGGGCCAATTCGGTTGAGATGATCCCCTCGTTGATGCCAACCATGCCGTACTCCAGCTGCTCGGCGACGCGCCACACCCGGGCGATATCGCGGCCATAGAAGTAGGCAGCCAGGCCATAAGGGGTGTCGTTGGCAATGGCGATGGCCTCGGCTTCCGTCTCGAAGCGCACCAGCGGGGCGACCGGGCCGAAGATCTCCTCCTGCAGGATGGGGTTGGTTTTAGCCACCTTGCCCAAAATGGTGGGTTGGTAGAAGAGGGGGCCGGCGGGGTGAGCTTCGCCCCCCAGCAGCACTTCAGCACCGGCGGCGACCGATTGCTGCACCAGCTCGGCCACCTTGCTGGCGGCAGCCGGGTTGATGAGCGGGCCGATCTGGGTGCCCTCCGCCATGCCATCTCCCACCTTGAAGGCCTTGACGGCGGCAGTCAGCTTCTCGGCGAAGGCGTCATAGACGCTGGCCTGCACCAGAATGCGGTTGGCGCAGACGCAGGTCTGCCCGGCGTTGCGGTATTTGGAGGCGAGCGCCCCGGCTACGGCGGCGTCGAGGTCGGCGTCGTCAAAGACGATAAAGGGAGCATTGCCGCCCAGCTCCAGCGACAGCTTCTTCATGGTGTCGGCGCACTGGCGCATCAGCAGCTTGCCGATGCGGGTGGAGCCGGTGAAGGAGAGCTTGCGCACCACCGGATTGCTGCACAGCTCGTTGCCCACCGCGCTCGCCTGATGGCTGGTGACGATATTGATGACACCGGCGGGGATGCCCGCCTGCTCGGCCAACACCGCCAGCGCCAGCGCGCAGAGCGGGGTTTCGGCGGCAGGTTTGATGACGATAGTGCAACCGGCGGCCAGCGCCGGGCCCGCTTTGCGGGTGATCATGGCAATGGGGAAGTTCCACGGAGTGATGGCGGCGACGACCCCGACCGGCTGCTTGATGGTTGCCAACCGGCGATCGCCGCTAAAGCCCGGGATGGTGCGGCCATAGGCGCGCTTGCCCTCCTCGGCGAACCACTGGATAAAGCTGGCGCCATAGGCCACCTCGCCCTTTGCTTCCGCCAGTGGCTTGCCCTGCTCGCAGGTCATGATGCGGGCCAGCTCGTCGCTGTGGGCTGTGATGGCGGCAAACCAGGCGTAGAGCTTGTTGCTGCGCTCCTTGGCGGTCAGCGCCGCCCAGGCGGGTTGTGCCGCGTGGGCGGCCGCGATGGCGCGGCGGGTATCCTCGGCATCCATGTCGGGTACCTGGGTAATGACGGCACCGCTGGCGGGGTTGGTGACCTCGAAGGTGCGGCCGCTGGCGGCCTCGCACCACTGTCCATCTATATAGGCGCGGGATGTGATCAAGCTGGAGTGGGATGTTGTTCCTGACATGAGAAGCCTCGAGTGTGGGTCAGAGCAGCTGGTTGCCGGAGTGAGCCGACCCTTCCTGCGCCGCTGCCGTATAAAATAATAAGCACAGGAAGACCATAATTTGAGCTGAAATGTTTTTCAAGTGTTAAATATATTTGAATTGCTGGGGGGCGCCATGCTAGAAAATGGGCTGTGTAGCGCGCTTTCTCCGGTTCGCTTGCAGGCTGCAAGTGGGTAGACTACCGGGGGATGGTAAATCAGGTGTGCAAAATAATGAACGGTTGTGCTGTGTAACATAGTGAACGGCAAGGGAAAGCTGGTTGGCTATTTTAACCAGCAGGGTAAACAGGCTGCGCTTGATCCGATGCGATCACGCGCAAGCAGGAGAGGCTGATGATGCAAGGATGCAGATATGGCGCAGCAGGGGGCCTTTCATGAGCGGGCCACAGAGCCGGGAAGGCGTGGCTCGACCGTTGGGTGCTGCTGACGCCGGGGCGCGCACCATGGGGGAGCGGTTGGCGGCGGTGCGCCATCAGCTGGGGCTCTCCCAGCGGCGGGCGGCCGAGCTGAGCGGCCTGACTCATGGCGCCATCTGCATGATCGAGCAGGACAAGGTGAGCCCCTCGGTCGCCTCCCTGCAAAAGCTGCTCACCATCTATGGCCTGCCGCTGTCGCGCTTCTTCGCCGAGGAGGAGAGCCGCACTCCGGAGGTGGTGATCAAGGCGGATCAGCTTATCGAGCTGGGCAGTCAGGGGGTCTCCCTCAAGCTGGTGCACAACGGCAACAACCGCCGCCAGCTCGGCTTTATGCTGGAGACCTATCCCCCCGGCACCGACACCGGCGGTCAGGTGACCCATCAGGGGGAGGAGGTCGGCACTGTGCTGGAGGGGTCGGTGATCCTGACGGTGGCGGGCCAGAGTTATCAGCTGGAGGCGGGCGACAGCTATGTGATCGACACCGGCGAGCCCCACAGCTTCAGCAATCCGTCGGGGGAGACCTGTCGCATCGTCAGCGCCCACACCCCGGCGAGCTTTTAATCCTGACAGTAGTTTGGCAACCGAACCGGTAAGGAAACAGGGATCATGACCGAACATGTAAACAGTTACTACGCAGCCAGCGCTAATAAACACGCGCCCTACCCGACATTGACCGAGCAGCTGGAGTGCGATGTCTGCGTCATCGGGGCGGGCTATACCGGCCTCTCCAGCGCCCTGCATCTGGTGGAGAAGGGTTACAAGGTGGTGGTGCTGGAGGCCGCACGAGTCGGCTTTGGTGCCAGCGGCCGCAACGGCGGCCAGATCGTCAACTCCTACAGCCGCGACATCGACACCATAGAAGCGAACTGCCCGCCGGATCAGGCCAGGCTGCTCGGTTCCATGTTGTTTGAGGGGGGACAGATCATCCGCGAGCGGATCAAGCGCTACAACATCCAGTGCGATCTGCAGGAGGGGGGCGTCTTTGCCGCCGAGACCGAGAAGCAGCTGCACGAGCTCAAATCCCAATACGCCCGCTGGCAGAAGTGGGGCAACGACCAGCTGGAGCTGCTCGATGCCAAGGGGGTGCGCGAGGTGGTGGCGAGCGATCGCTATGTCGGCGCCCTGCTCGACAAGAGCGGCGGTCATATCCACCCCCTCAACCTGGCGTTGGGGGAGGCTGAAGCCATCCGCATCCAGGGTGGGCAGATCTTCGAACAATCCGCCGTCACCAGCATTACCCCGGGCCAGCCGGCGCTGGTCAAGACCTCCAAGGGGGCGGTGAAGGCGCGCTTTGTGGTGGTGGCGGGCAATGCCTACCTCGGCAATCTGGTGCCGGAACTGGCCAGCAAGAGCATGCCCTGCGGTACCCAGGTGATCGCCACCGAGGTGCTGGGAGAGGAGCGGGCCCGTTCACTGCTGCCGCAGAACTACTGTCTGGAGGATTGCAACTACCTGCTCGACTACTACCGTACCTCTGGCGATCACCGGCTGCTCTATGGCGGCGGCGTGGTCTATGGGGCGCGGGATCCGGCGGATATCGAGCGGCTGATCATCCCCAAGATGCTCAAGACTTTCCCGCAGCTGGCCGACGTCAAGGTGGAGTACACCTGGACTGGCAACTTCCTGCTCACCCTGTCGCGGCTGCCGCAGTTTGGTCGCATCGGCCCCAACATCTACTACATGCAGGGCTACAGCGGCCACGGCGTCACCTGTACCCATCTGGCGGGCAAGCTTCTCTCCGAGGTGCTGAGCGGTCAGGCCGAGCGCTTCGATGCCTTTGCCAAACTGCCGCACTACCCCTTCCCGGGTGGCCGCTTGTTCCGCATCCCCTTCACCGCTGCGGGCGCCGCCTGGTACACCTTGCGCGACCGCTTGGGGGTATAAGAGCTGCCCAGCGAGAAATGTGGGCTGGTGGTTGCCGCTTAGATAACGCTGACGCCAGCACTTATATCGGAAACAACAAGGCCACCGCGAGGGTGGCCTTGTTTATCATGCAGCAGCGCTCTGATTAGCTGTAGAAGGCTTCAACGGTGCCCTTGAGCTTGATCAGGATGGGCTGACCACGGCGATCCAGCGCTTTGGGGGAGGGGATCTTCACCCAACCTTCGCTGATGCAGTACTCCTCGACATCGGTGCGCTCTTTGCCGTTCAGGCGAATACCGATCGGGTGCTCGAAGCAGGCGGCCACATAGTGAGGGCTGCGGGGATTGCAGGAGAGGTGATCCGGCAGAGCCGGTTTGGTGCTGGTATCGCTCATCGATATAACCCGAAATGAATAAAAAGTGGGTCATTGTAGAGAATGCCGCCATGGCATTCAAGGCGGCCACAAAACAGGCAAAGCGTGCTCGCCATCGCTATGGGCGACCCGCTTATCCTCGTTGCCAATGCATCACCAGCTCGGGGCGACCACTATGCTCGCACAACTGCTGCTCACCCTCTTTGAAACCGTTGCGGGAATAGAAGCGCCGCGCCTGCTCATTTTCGGCGTAAACCGTCAACTCGAGTCGATCATATTGGGCTTTGAGGTGCTCGAGCAGTTGGCGACCCAGCCCGTGTGATTGGTGATCAGGGGAAATAAACAGGGCGGCAACAGACCCCTGATACCAGGAGATAAAGCCCAGTAGCTGTCCATCCTCCTCATAGACCCAGCTCTGGCTGGCGGGCAGATAGATGTCCCGCATCGCTGCCCGTTGCTCATGCCAAAAGGCGGCGGGAATAAAGTCGTGGGCTTGCACCGATGCCTGATACCAGAGCTCGACGGCGGCATCCAGATCGGTTGTTAATAATGGGCGGATCATAGTGGCCTCGACTGTGAAGAGTGGTCGCACGATATGCCCGATCCATGTCGTGTTATCGGGCATATCGTCTATCGCAGGCTGGCTACTATTTGCGGGTCAGCTTGTCGAGGTAGCCCATGGCGAAGGCCGAGAGGACAAAGGTGATGTGGATCAGCAGGTACCACTTGATCTTGTCGTTGGGGAGATTTTCGGCATTCATAAACACCTTGAGCAGGTGAATAGAGGATATGGCGACAATGGAGGCGGCGACCTTGTTTTTCAGAGAGCCGGCATCGAGCTTGCCGAGCCACACCAGTTTGTCGCTCTCATCCCCGACATCGAGGCGCGAGACGAAGTTCTCATAGCCGGAAAACATCACCATCACGATAAGTCCCCCCACCAGGGTGATATCGATCAGCGACAGTGTGACCAGCACCAGATCCACCTCTTTCATCTCCAGTATGTTGGGTAGGATATGGAGGATCTCCTGAAAGAATTTCACTCCCAGTGCCAGCAGTATGAGGCTGAGCCCAAGATAAATGGGGGCCATGATCCAGCGGGATGCGTACATCAATCTTTCAAACATGTTTTCCATAGTGCGATTACAGGTCCATCAAATGGTTAACAAACGAGTCGGCCATAGCTTAACCGAGATGCCTCACATCTCAAGCATCTCGATAGCATATTGCTGAATTGGGTGGTGTCAGGCAGGAGTTTTTAACCTTGGGTAGGGCTGTGCAGCGGGTGGCAGAGGGCCCGTGGTCGGGCCTATCAGGTGTCAGGGAAGATCCAGGGTAAAGCGGGCGCCGCCGAGGGGGGATTCATCGACCCGGATCTGGCCGCCGTAGCTGTGGACGATTTCGGTCACCACCGCCAGTCCGATGCCCTGACCCGGCGAGCTGTCAGCCCGCACGCCGCGCTGGAAGATCTGCTCCGATTTGGCCGGATCGATTCCCGGGCCATCATCTTCCACTTCGATACGCAGCCGCTCGAGATGACGGCGCACCGTCACCTTCACTTCGCTGATGGCAAACTTGCAGGCGTTGTCGAGCAGGTTGCCCATCAGCTCCATCAGGTCCCCCTGTTCGCCATGAAAGAGGGCGTCATCGTCGAACTTGAAGTGGGTTTGCAGCTTCTTGTGGCGATAGACCTTGGTCAGGCTGGCCAGCAGTTTTTCAATCAGCGGCACCGGCTCGGTGCCCTTGCTGGCAAGGCGCTGGCGGCCGGTCACGGCCCGTCTGAGCTGATACTGGATCATCTGATCCATGGTGAGGATCTGCTCGTTGATGTTGTCGTGGATCTCCCGCCCCAGCTTCACTTCGCGGGTAGTGATCTGGATCAGCGCCAGCCGGGTTTTCAGGCTGTGGGCGAGATCGTTGAGGGCGTGCTGGTAGCGCTGGGTCTGCTGGCGTTCGTTCTCCAGCAGCTGGTTGATGGAGTCGGTCAGCGGGGCCAGCTCCCGCTCAAAATCGCTCGAGAGGTCATCGCGTTTGCCGGCCCGGATATCGTCGATCTGACGGGCGATGGTGCGCAGGGAGCTGAGGCTCCAGAAGGTGGTGAGCAGCAGCAGCCCGGCCAGCAGCATATAGGCGAGCAGCGCCTGTTTGGCGGTCTGGTAGAGGTAGGTGCGGGACTCTTCGTGGTAGCGTTTGGCCGAGTCGATCATCACCACGTAGTAGGCGGTGGTGCCGCTGCCGGGATTGCGGATAAACCGCAGGCTGTAGACGAAGTAGCTCTCGCCGTTCTTGATGGTGTGCTTCTTGAAGAAGTAGTCGAGATCCATCCCCCCCAGATACTTCATCAGATCGCCGCAGATGGTCTGTTTGGCCTTGATCACCTCCGGCATATGGAGGCTCGACCAGACCAGATCGCCATCGGCGCGGCAGATCAGGGTATCGAGGTTGCGATCCCCCGCACCACGGGATATCCGCCCCAGCTCGACGTTTGACCCCTTGTCATCCGGCTCGGTGGAGGAAAACAACTTGGCCAGGTTCTCCTGCATCCGGGCGCTGGCCTTCTGGGTCTGCTCCTCGACGTGGCCAAGATAGAGGGCGTAGACGGCAAACCCCATGATCAGCGCGATGACCAGCAGCGAGCTGAGCAGCAGTTTGATGTGCAGTGAGCTGCGGATCATCTTGATGGGGCGCGGCAGATGAAACTGCATCAGTTACAGGAGAGGTTGAAGATATAACCCTGACGCCGGATGGTGGAGATGGGTTGAATCGTTCCCTCCGGATCCAGCTTCTTGCGCAGGCGGCTCACCATCACCTCGATGGTGTTGGGGTCCCCCTCGCCGTCGCCGTAGAGCTGGTCGAGCAGTTGCTGCTTGGAGACCACCTGACGGGCGTTGCGCATCAGGTACTCCAGAATGAGGTATTCAAAGCTGGTGAGCACCGCCACTTCACCGGCGATAGTCAGCTCCTTGCGGGAGAGATCCAGCTCGTAATCACCGGCCTTCACCTTGGGCGAGATAAAACCGGCGCTGCGGCGCACCAGTGCATTGAGTCGGGCCAGCAGCTCATCTTTCTGGAACGGTTTGACCAGATAGTCATCAGCACCCGCTTCCAGTCCTTCGACCTTGTCCTGCCAGTTGCCACGGGCGGTCAGCACAATGATGGGGAAGGGGATCTGCCGTTCGCGCAGTTGCCGGATCAGTTGCAGGCCGTCTATATCGGGCAGACCGAGGTCGATGATGGCCACATCAATGGGATAGTCGGCGGCGTAGTGCAGTGCAATCCCGGCCTGGTCGGTGCTGTAGACCTGATTGTCGGCTTCGGTCAGCAGAGAGGAGAGGTGGTGATTGAGCAGCTTGTCGTCTTCGACCAACAGAATTTTCATGATGTGAGCGGTCATAGGGATCCAGGCTGTCAATTAGAAAGTGTATGTCGCTTCGAGTCAATTCGAATCCTAATGCATCCCGGCTGTATCGGGACTGAATCAGCGGGACTTCAGAGTTCGCGCCAACTGGTCGTTTAACCATGGTCCGGGTTGTCGATGGCATGCTGGTCGGCAGTCATGTTGCGAAAGGTTTGATGTGATGAGAGAGATGGCCGGGAGGTTGCTGGCGCGACTGCAACAGCGTGAGCGCAGCGACCTCCTCTATATTGTCTGGCTCTGCTGGGGGGCAGCCTTGCTGCTCTACGTGCTGGGGTCGCCCTGTTTTCTGTGGCCAGTGGCGCCGATGCCGCTGGTTCTGCTTGTGTGGTTGGTGGAGAGAGTACGGATGTTTGGAAGAAACAAAGGTGGGGCGGCTACTGGGTCGGCGGGGGCCACCGTGATTGCAGCCGGTGCCCGCTTCAAGGGCGAGTTGCAGGTGGAGGGGGATCTGGAGGTGCGCGGTCAGATCAATGGCACCATCCAGCTCATCGGTGGTGTGCTGCGCATCATGCAGGGTGGTGGCGTTGAGGGGGATGTGAGTGCTCCCCACGTGATCATCAATGGTCTGCTGGAAGGCACCTGTACCTCCGCCGAGGTGGAGATCCTGGAGAGCGGCAAGATGCAGGGGATCTTCAAGGGGGGCAGTCTCTCCATCTGCAAAGGCGGCAACTTTGTTGGCCAGTCCCAGCCCACCGTGGCCGGCAAGGCCGATCCCGTGTTGCAAGCCTTGTCTGAAAACAGTGCGTCCGGGAGCAAGCAGCCGGAGAGCAAGAGCAATGTGAAAAAGCTGTCGCACGAGCCGAAAGGCAAGCCGACCGAGGAGCTGGCCAAGCAGGCGTGATGCAGTTTGCCAGCGGTGCAGATGACGGTTGTTCAGGAAAACAGAGAGGGGGCCACAATGGCCCCCTCTGCATTTCCCCGTTACCCGTTAGCTGCGGCGCGGCGGCAGCATATTGGTGAGGGTGTTGTCTTTGAGAATATGGTGGTGATAGAGGGCCGCCACCGTGTGCAGGCCGATCAGGGCGTAACCGATATTACCCAGCGTCTCGTGCACCTCCTTGATCAGCCCCTTGAGATCCGGACTTGGGGAAAGCAGAGCAGGCAGCTCAAGCCCGAAGAAGGGGATGGGCTTGCCCGCGGCGCTTAGCAGCAGCCAGCCAAACAGCGGGGTGAGCATGAGAAAACCGTAGAGGGCGAGGTGGGGCAGTTTTGCCAGCTTGTGCATGACTGGGGAGAGCTCGGGCACGATACGGGGCGTCGGGCTCATCCAGCGCAGGGCCAGTCTGACAAAGACCAGGGCGAAGATAAGCAGCCCCAGCATAAAGTGCCACTCCTTCATCAGATCCCGGCCAGGGTCCCCTTTGGGGAAAATATCGCGAAATTCGATCAGGGCGTAGACGGCGATCATGGCCCACAGGGTCAGCCAGTGCAGCCCGATATTCAGGGTGCCATAACGTTGTTCACTGTTCATCAGCATAGGTTTGTTCCTTCGAAGTGCTGTCACATCCGTGTGGCATCCCCGCACTCAAACGTGTCGGGGCGAGGCCTGATCCTTTGGCGGCAACAGGCTGGCTACCATGCTTGCCATACATCGATAGCCTGCGGCTGGCATCAGTCAGAGAGGAGATACCCTCTACTGTCTGCATGGTATCACTGGCAACCGGGTGGATAGTCTGATCAATGCCACACAATTTACAGGCTCATTAAGCCCCTTGTGACGTGAATAAGGCGTGAAATAGCATCAGTGATGTCGGCCCGCCCAGGTTCAGGCGGGCTCGATGGCCAGCACCACGCAATCCGGCTCGCTGATGCGAAAACGGACGTTGCAGTCAAACAGTCGCACCCCGTACTCCTTCTCATCGGACTTGCCCTTCTTGTAGGCGGGGCGCGGATCTTGTGCCAGCACTTCGTTTACCAGCTGGCGCAGCTCGGGGTGGGCCTTAAGCCAGGGTTGCAACTGCTGCTCTGCCTCGGCACTGAAGCTCACCGCCAGCGGCGGGGTGGGCGCGTCGGGGGCAAAACCACCACGGGCATCCGGCAGGCTGTCGGCATAGGGAATATAAGGCTTGATATCGACGATGGGGGTGCCATCGAGCAGATCCACCGCCCCCAGCTCTAGCCACAGCTTGCCCCGCTCACGGCCGATCCCGTGCAGCTCGACCACCGAGAGCCCTAGCGGATTGGGGCGGAAGGTGGAGCGAGTGGCAAAGACGCCGACCCGCTCGTTGCCGCCAAGGCGCGGCGGGCGCACCGTCGGGTGCCAGCCCTGCGCCATGGTCTGGTGAAAGACGAAGCTTAGCCACAGATGGGAGAACTGCTCGATGCCGCGCAGCACATCCGGCTGATCGTAAGGGGGGAGCAGCTCAAGGCGGGCACGGGCCGATTTGACCAGTCCGGGCTGGCGGGGGATGGCGAACTTCTCCTTGTAGGGAGAGCGGATGATCCCGAGGGTGTCAATTTCGAACTTCATGGCGGATCCTGACTGAAAACCCCGGCAATTTAGCACAGGCGGCCCCAAAACGCAGGCTTGGCCTCATTACGCCCTTTTCTGCGGCGCTGCCGTGATCCCTGTCCCATCCCGGCCAGTCGGGGGCTGTGCCCGTACGCCAAGTTGCGTAGGGTGGAGGCAACTGGCGTGTCAGGATGAAATGTGCGCACTCGCGCCGAAGGGGGAGGGATGAAACTGCTGATTATCGGTGGCACCGGCTTTTTGGGGCGCCACCTCACCGCGCTGGCACTGGATTGGGGCCATGAAGTGACTCTGTTCAACCGCGGCCTGCACCAGCATCCGGACTGGCGCGATCTGGTGCAGCTCACCGGCGACAGGGACAAGAGCCTGAGCGCCCTGCAAGGGGCCGGGTTGCAGTGGGATCTCGTCATCGACACCTGCTGCTATCGCCCCGAGCAGGCGGCGAGCCTCTCGGCAGCTTTGCTCGGGCGCTGCGCGCGGCTGATCTTTATCTCCACCATCAGCGTCTATCGCGATTTCTCAATGCCCGGGATGAATGAGTCGGCGCCGCTGCATGCTATCCCCGAAGGGGAAATGCCCACTGACTATGGCCCCCTCAAGGTGTTGTGCGAGCAGGAGTATCGCGCCCGCTGGGGTGAGCGGCTTTGCATCCTGCGCCCGGGCGTGCTGTGCGGCCCCCATGATCCCACCGGGCGCATGGCCTGGTGGATTAAGCGGGTGCAGCAGGGCGGGCCCTGGTTGCTGCCGGGCAGTGGCGAGGATCGCTTGCAGTATCTCGATGTGCGCGACTGCGCCGAGTTTGTGTTGCGCGCGGCCGAGCAGCAGTTGGGGGGCATATTCAACCTGCTCAAACCCGGTATTACCTTGAGTGACTGGCTGGAGCGGCTGAGCGCTAGGTTGCAGCCAGCTCGCCCCATCCAGCCCGAGTGGTTGCCTTGGTCGACCCTGATGGCGGCCGGAATCGAGCCCTGGCAGAGCTATCCCACCCTCTTGCCCTGCGCGCAGGCGGAGTTTACCGGTTACGGCTCTATAAGCGCCGAGGTGGCCATCGTCCACGGGTTGAACTTCCGGCCGCTGGAGGAGACCGCCGTCGACCTTGCCAATTGGCTGGCCATCGAGCCTGCCGCCGGGGTAGCGGAACATGCCATGACTCAGGCCGAGGAGACCTCGCTACGGCAGCAGCTGCTGGAGCCCAGTCTGCAATAGGAGAGGGGGCATCGAGCCGCTGCTGCCGAACGTGGCGCGGCAGGTGTGAATACAACGAGAGAGGGCATCCCGCGGGATGCCCTCTCTGTCTATCCATGTCTGATGGTTGCCGAATACAGGCTGACGCGATTCCCCGTC
>NZ_JBFODN010000158.1:0-2792 GCF_040908345.1 Aeromonas sp. R3-1 | reverse complement strand
CTTGCCTCCCGGCAAGCCGTTTTTTGTGGTCTCAACCTCTTGACCCAATCCGGCCTAGGCCAGACCCGGACACAAAGCCGCACACCTTCAGCTAACTGTGGTCACCTATTTAAGTGTACAGGTCAGCAGCGTCACCCCTTTCTGGGTGAGGAGAGCTTGTTTGTCCTGATTCCAGAAGGTGGTGACGCTGTCGGAATATTTGGCGCCAGACTCTGACTCCACACGCGCCAGCTTGTGATAAACCCCGGCATAGGGGAACTGCACCATGTCAGCCTGGGCATCATAGGTAACGGCCAGCATCTCTTCGCCACACTGGTATTGGCTGTATTGATACTGGGTAGGTTGCGGGCTGCTGCACGCCGCCAGGCCCAAAAGGGGAAGCAGAGCGATCAATTTTTTCATTGCACTTTCCTTATGTAATGGCTTTATGTCATGGCCTTGTGCAGTGGCCTCATGTGATGGCCTTATGCCAGGGTACCAACGAAACAATCGTCAGTTATCAAGCTTCAACAATTTGATAACTATGGGTAATTTGTACCGCTTTTTCCAACATCAGGGAAACAGAACAGTATTTTTCCATCGACAGATCGACCGCTCTGGCCACCTGCTTCTCTGCCAATCCCGTGCCCGTCACCACGAAGTGCAGATTAATCTTCTCGAAAACCCGGGGCACGCTATCGACCCGTTCGCCACTGACATCGACATGGCATGCTGTCACCGACTGGCGCGCTTTTTCGAGGATGGAGACCACATCAATGGAGCTGCAGCCACCGACCGCCAGCAGGATCATCTCCATCGGGCTGGCCCCCTCACCGGGGTTGGCACCATCCAGGATCACCTTGTGACCGGATTCACTCTCACCCACAAACTTCATCCCTTCCACCCAGCTGACCTTGGCTTTCATCTCGCACTCTCTCCTGTTAATCATGATGATGGATCCCTAGCATAACCCAGTCGCTTATCTCTGCCGAACAGGGGGAGTTGGGATGGAAATAGATCAAAATCAACATCTCCGACCTCTATCTTCCCTAGAATGGCCGAAGCGGCGCAGCAGGCATTACTCAAAGGGCTCTGTCAAAAGCCCGCAAAGCCTTGTCAGCACAGGCAAAGGCTCTTATCCTACTGCGACCAATACAAGGAATGGCAAGATTGGCAGCTTGCCCGGACGCACAAGTCCATAAAAAGACACTACAGAGGAATTCTCATGGTCATTGGCAAACCGCAAAGCGATCCCACCCTGGAATGGTTCTTGTCGCACTGCCACATTCATAAGTATCCCGCCAAGAGCACCCTGATCCATGCGGGTGAAAAAGCGGAGACCCTCTACTACATCGTCAAGGGCACTGTGGCCGTCTTGATCAAGGACGATGAGGGCAAAGAGATGATCCTCTCCTACCTGAACCAGGGGGATTTCCTGGGCGAGATGGGGATGTTCGAGGAGAACGAGAACCCCGAGCGCTCCGCCTGGGTTCGCGCCAAAGGCTCTTGCGAAGTGGCAGAGATCTCCTACAAGAAGTTCCGCCAGCTGATCCAGGTCAACCCGGACATTCTGATGCGTCTCTCTGGCCAGATGGCCAAGCGCCTGCAACACACCAGCCAGAAAGTGGGCAACCTCGCCTTCCTGGATGTGACCGGCCGGATCGCCCAGACCCTGCTCAACTTGGCCAAACAGCCGGATGCCATGACCCACCCGGATGGCATGCAGATCAAGATCACCCGTCAGGAGATCGGCCAGATCGTCGGCTGCTCTCGTGAAACCGTGGGCCGCATCCTGAAGATGCTGGAAGAGCAGGAGCTCATCTCTGCTCACGGCAAGACCATTGTGGTATTTGGCACTCGCTGATGACCCGTCCGCAGGCCTGACTGAGGCCTTGGGATAAAAAAGGCTGCTACGGCAGCCTTTTTTGATCCTCTCCCCTATAATCCCGAACGCCCTTCACTGTTCCGGCATTCGCCCAGAGAGTTACTATGCACCTTCAATGTCCCCGCTGCCGCAGTCCGCTCCATCTTCATGAAGCCTCCCAGGGGCGCTATTGCGACAACAAGCATCACTTCGATCCGGCACCGGAAGGTTATCTGGATCTCATCCCCGGCAAGAAAAACCCCAAAGACAGCGACAGCCGTGCCCTGATGCGCGCCAAGCACCATTTCCTGGAGGCCGGCCACCAACTGCCGCTAGTTGAGGCCATGGCCGGCCTGCTCGCTCCGCTGGCCCCACAAGAGCTGATCCATCTTGGATGCGGTGAAGGCTACTACTGCCGCGCGCTGGCAGAGCGCCTGCCCGGCTGGCAGTTTGCTGGGGTTGATATCGCCAAGAACACCATCTTTGCCGCCAAAAAAGCGCAGCCGGACGGCCAGTTTGTCATTGCCGATCCCGCCCGAGCACCGCTGCAACCGGGCTCTGCTCAGGTGCTGCTGGTCAACGATCTCAAGGTCAAGACCGAGCAGCTGGTCAGCTGGCTGGCGCCCGGTGGCTATCTGCTCTATCTGCAGCCTGGCCCCCGTCATCAGTGGCAACTGCGGGTCAGCCTCAACCCGGTGAGCATGGAACACCCCCTCAGCTGGCCAACCCTCGGCGGCCTCAATCCGGTGACTCAACAACGCTGCCAGTTCAGCCTCACCATGGATCAGGCCATGCGCAGCTTTATTCTGGAGACCAGCCGTCTTGGCTGGCGGGCAACCGGTGAGCAGCGTCACGCTTTCGCTCAACAAGGCCCGAATGAACTGGAACAGGATCTGCTGCTGACCCTGTGGCAAAAGCCCATCTGATCACTGGGGGGAGCCTTGCAAGG
>NZ_JBFODN010000157.1:0-3993 GCF_040908345.1 Aeromonas sp. R3-1 | reverse complement strand
GCGGTGAGGGAGGGATTCGAACCCTCGATACGTTGCCGTATACACACTTTCCAGGCGTGCTCCTTCAGCCACTCGGACACCTCACCAAATTTTTGCTCACTGCTTTATGTGCTTGAGCTGCACATTCGCTGGCGGACTATGCCGCGGCGACGGGGCGTAATGTAAGGGATACGATGGCTTTTGGTCAATGCAAT
Source organism: Aeromonas sp. R3-1 (assembly GCF_040908345.1). Classification (NCBI taxonomy): domain Bacteria; kingdom Pseudomonadati; phylum Pseudomonadota; class Gammaproteobacteria; order Aeromonadales; family Aeromonadaceae; genus Aeromonas; species Aeromonas sp. R3-1. The sequence continues at coordinate 3,799 of NZ_JBFODN010000157.1, read as the reverse complement.
TTTTTACTTTTTGCGTTCGTTTGCTCAATATCCGAACCAAGTGACCAAAAATATGCCGTTTCGTATCCCTTTCAATCAATTTACTGCCGCTTCGTGCAAATGTTCACCTTTGAGCGCCTCTTCCAGCGAGCCGTAAAATTCCAGCTTGCCGGGCTGCGGCCGCACCTTGGCGCGCGCCAGGGTCTTGAGCGGTTGGAACTGCAACTCGGCCACCCGCAACTCGACACCGGCTTTAGCCATCTGCTTGCCAAAGTGGAGGAAGGCTGACAGGCCGCCCGCATCGAGGATGGAAACCGCCTCCATCTGCAACACCAGCACCTTGTGTCCTTTCACTTGTGATTCCAGCTCGGCAAAGACCCGTTCGGCCGCTGCGAAGAAGAGCGGGCCGTTGATCTTGTAGAGCAGGCCGTTGTCCGGCACCTCATGGGCATAGCGCTTGTGCTCGGCCAAATCGTGCAGTTTGGTCATCTTGGCGATTTCGCGCATAAAGAGCAGGGAGGCCAGGATCACCCCGAAAGTGATGGCGATGACCATGTCGAAAATGACGGTGAGTGACAGGCAGACCAGCAGCACCAGCACATCGGATTTGGGCGCGCGACGGATCAGCTCCACCACCTTGTGCGCTTCACTCATGTTCCAGGCCACGATGAGCAGCAAGGCAGCCATGGCCGAGAGCGGCAACCAGGAGAGCCAAGGGGCCAGCACCAGAATGGCGGCCAGCACCACCAGCGCATGGACGATCCCCGAGACGGGGGACGTAGCGCCGGCACGCACGTTGGCGGCAGAGCGGGCGATGGCAGCGGTAGCGGTAATGCCGCCAAAGAAGGGGGCGAAGATGTTGCCAAGCCCCTGCCCCACCAGCTCGGCATTGGAGCTGTGTTTGCGACCGGTCATCCCATCGAGCACCACGGCGCAGAGCAGCGATTCGATCGCCCCCAGCATCGCCATGGAGAAGGCGGCAGGCAGCAGCCGCTCAACAGCCGCCAGGTTCCATTCAACCGGCAAGCCATCAGGTCCGGGCAAGGCCCAGGGCATCACCAGGGTCGGCGCGATGGGCGGGATCCCCATCCCTTGAGTGCCGTCGGCCAGGGTATAGCTGAACTTGCTGCCGATGGTGGCCACATCTACCCCAAAGTAATGGAGGCCAAAACCCAGACCCACCCCGACCAGCACCGCGGGCAGGTGGCCAGGCACCGGCAGACGCAGGCGTGGCCAGAGCAGCAGCACGGCCAGTGTTGCGACCCCCACCAGGGTATCGCCCCACTGCCAGCTTGGCAGGGCGGCGGCCAACGCTTCGACCTTGCCCAAATAGGTTTCCGGCATCTCGGGCACGCTCAGGCCAAAGAAGTCCTTGATTTGCAAGGTGGCGATCACGATGGCGATACCACCGGTAAAGCCCAGCGTCACTGACGGAGGAATGTACTCGATAAGGCGGCCAAGACGGGCCATCCCCATCGCCACCAGAAAGAGGCCTGAGATGAGCGTCGCCATCAACAGACCGCCAACCCCGAACTGCTGGGCGACCGGGTAGAGGATCACGACAAAGGCAGCGGTCGGGCCGGAGATGGAGTAGCGGGAGCCACCGGTTACGGCGATCACGATTCCGGCAATGATGGCGGTATAGAGACCGTGTTGCGGCGGCACACCGCTGGCGATGGCCAGTGCCATGGCGAGCGGGATGGCGATGATGCCCACCGTCACACCGGCGATAAGATCACGGCCGAAGCGGGCCATGCTGTAGGGTTCATCAATACAGGACTGGCGTAAGGCTATGGCGAGCTTCACGCTATTTAAAGAGGCTTGCTTGTGCATGTATATCGTAATACCAGAAGAGGGAGATAAAGGCCGGAGAGATCCGGCGCCCGATCATCATCAAGGGCCGGCAGGGCTGTCGACGCGGCGATGGTATCCTGCGTAACCTTACTCCAGACAGGCCATTTTTTCGATGGGCAGGATCAATGAAACGCGCGCTCACCCATTATTTGGCCTATTTGCCGCCAAATCGCCGATCTTGGCTCCTGCTCTCCCCCTTTTTGCCACAAAGATTACCATTTGAGCCTCACCTGGTTACCGGCACGTTCGCGACATCATGCTGGCATCATCAGGTTGATGCGAACCGAACCAATGTTCCCGGCATCAGTTGGCCAATGCGATGGCAAGGGACTGATTGTGCTGAAAATAAACCGCAAAGCGCAACTTTTGGGCAAACAGTCCGAAAATCCGGTTTTCGGGAAATTCGCGGGTTGACACCCGTCTCCCTGGTCATTAATATTCGCCCCGTCTTAACGAGACAGGCAATTCCTCCTTAGTTCAGTCGGTAGAACGGCGGACTGTTAATCCGTATGTCACTGGTTCAAGTCCAGTAGGAGGAGCCACTTTTCCCTCGTAGTTCAGTCGGTAGAACGGCGGACTGTTAATCCGTATGTCACAGGTTCAAGTCCTGTCGAGGGAGCCAAATTCTAAAGCCCAGCCTTTGGCTGGGCTTTTTCGTATCTGTTTCTCCATTGTTTCAAGCTGAGCCAGCTATCCCTCAACGCTTGCTCTGCCACATTCCCCTCGCAGTGAACGATCCACTCTCCCTGTTTTCTCTCAACTCAAATTCGACTAACGATGACTCCGGTCCCTATCCGGCCAGCTCAGCTGGCGAATGGGTCACGATCTAAATAGCTGTTCCGAATAGTAGATCACTGGAGGAAGGGAACTCAGTCCAGTTTGTGCGATCTCATTAGTCGCCAAACAAAACAAGCCACACCCAAAGGACTGAGTTGATGCATATCCTACCACCCCTGCCACGACCACAACGGCGCCGTATTCACAAAATCATCCATGCCACCCGTGATAAAGGGCATGCTCGTCGCTTGATGGCCATCTTGCTGTTACATGAAGGATGCACGATCACGGATGTTCATCACATTACCGGCGCGGCTCGCTCGACCATCGGCCGTTGGCTTCGGTGGTATCGGGATGAAGGTGTGGGTGCGTTAGAAGCCTTACCGGCTGGCCGTGCCCCGGTCCTACCTGTCGCCAAGATTGTCACCTTACTGGTGCTGCTCATGCAGTTTTCTCCGCAAGATTTTGGTTATCAACGCAGCCGTTGGTGTACTGAGCAGCTATTGGCTATCAAAATCAATCGGTTAACAGGGCTCAATGTGGCTGCCTCCACACTTCGTCGATGGCTACCTCGTATGGGCATTGTCTGGCGCAGGCCCGTGCCGACCTTGCGGATAAAAGACCCAGCTTATCAGGAGAAAATGGCGAATATCGACGCTGCGCTGGCCCGCTGTGATGCCGCTAATCCGGTGTTTTATGAGGATGAAGTCGATATAGACCTCAATCCCAAATTAGGGGCCGACTGGATGTTCAGAGCGCAGCAAAAGCGGGTTGTCACACCGGGACAGAACGTCAAACATTACCTGGCAGGCGTTCTCCATGCAGGCAATGGAAGAGTATTTTACGTCAGCGGGATAAAGAAAAACTCATCCCTGTTTATCGCCATGCAGGAAAAGCTGCGTCGCCACTACCGGCGAGCCAAAACCATCACGCTGCTCCTCGATGTCACCGCCGATGTAAAAATGATCCACTAACGCCGGAGTAAAGTTGACCCACCTGGGCCAAGATTGTGGCTTTTGAGCCACGCCCATGTTGACCCAAGAGTTATCAGTGGAAATCAGAGTGTTGGCCCGTCAAGGCATGAGCATCCGGGCTGACGCTCCTATGTCAACAGGCTCGCGCTGAGTCAGCTAAATCGGCCAAGATCAAAGGGTAGAGTTCCCTGACGATATAGCGTTTCAAACAACGC
>NZ_JBFODN010000156.1:0-11774 GCF_040908345.1 Aeromonas sp. R3-1 | reverse complement strand
AGCGAGTAATCGCGCTGTGTCCGTTTCACACCTTGTCCCATCGGGCTCTCCATTTATTGGGGGGAAAGGTGTAAACCATATTCAGGACGGGACAGACATATAAAAAGGGCCACCCGTCTGGGTGGCCCTGTTGTTTATAAGGCTTAACTGTAGCTCCTAAACGCCACTTACTTGGCGTAATCCTCAGTCGGGATACAGGAGCAGAACAGGTTGCGATCGCCGTAGACGTCGTCGATGCGGTTGACCGAGGGCCACAGTTTGCTGGCGCGCACGGAGTCGGACGGGAAGACCGCCTCGGCGCGGCTGTAGCCACGGGACCACTCTGTATCCATCACGTCATCCTGGGTGTGCGGCGCATGGACCAGCGGGTTGTCGGCGAGGCTCCACTGCCCCTCCTGCACCTTGGCAATCTCGGCGCGGATGGACGTCATCGCCTCGACGAAGCGATCCAGCTCGCGCTTGGATTCCGATTCGGTCGGCTCGACCATCAGGGTGCCCGCTACCGGGAAACTCATGGTCGGTGCGTGGAAGCCGTAGTCCATCAGCCGCTTGGCCACGTCCATCTCGCTGATGCCGGAAGCCTCCTTGAGCGGACGGATATCCAGGATGCACTCGTGGGCCACCCGACCGTTGCGGCCGGAGTAGAGCACCGGGAAGGATTCACCCAGCTTCTTGGCCAGATAGTTGGCGTTGAGGATGGCGACCTGAGTGGATCTCTTCAGCCCCTCGTCACCCAGCATGGCGATATACATCCAGCTGATGGGCAGGATGCTGGCCGAACCGAATGGTGCCGCCGACACGGCGCCATTGTCACGGCTCTCCTTGTCGGTCTTGACCACGGCATGACCAGCCACGAACGGTGCCAGATGTTTCTTCACGCCGATGGGGCCCATGCCCGGGCCGCCACCGCCGTGAGGAATGGCGAAGGTCTTGTGCAGGTTGAGGTGAGAGACGTCTGCCCCGATAAAGCCCGGCGCAGTCAACCCGACTTGCGCGTTCATGTTGGCACCGTCCAGATAGACCTGACCACCGTGCTGGTGAACGATGTCGCACACCTCCTTGATGGTCTCCTCATACACCCCGTGGGTGGAGGGGTAGGTCACCATCAGACAGGAGAGTTGATCCCCCGCCTCGGCCGCCTTGGCCCGCAGGTCGTCGAGATCCACGTTGCCGGACTTGTCACAGGCGGTGACGATCACCTTGAGCCCCGCCATCTGGGCAGAGGCCGGGTTGGTGCCGTGGGCAGAAGCCGGAATGAGGCAGATGTCACGATGCCCTTCACCACGAGACTCGTGATATTTCTTGATGGCGAGCAGACCCGCGTACTCCCCCTGAGCACCTGAGTTGGGCTGCATGCAGACCGCATCGTAACCGGTCACCTTCACCAGCCAGTTTTCGAGGTCAGCCAGCAGCAGCTGGTAGCCCTTGGCCTGTGCCAGCGGAGCGAACGGGTGCAGCTTGCCAAACTCAGGCCAGGTGACCGGGATCATCTCGGCGGTGGCGTTGAGCTTCATGGTGCAGGAGCCGAGCGAAATCATGGCGTAGTTAAGCGCCAGATCTTTTGCTTCGAGACGGTGGATATAACGCAGCATCTCGGTTTCGGAATGGTACTTGTTGAACACCTCGTGGGTCAGCACGGCATCGGTGCGCAGCAGATCCTGCGGGATGGCGTGATGGGCCTGAGCCGCCTTGTCGAGGGCCTCGATATCGAGCCCGTGACCTTGGCCGAGGAACAGATCAAACAGCTCGGCCACATCGCCGCGGGTGGTGGTTTCAGAGAGGGACACCCCCACCGCACCGTCGAGATCCGCGCGCAGGTTGATGCCGAGCCCTTCGGCTTTGGCAATCAGCGCGGCCTTGTCAGCAGTTTGCACGCTCAGGGTATCGAACCAGCTTGCATGCTTGAGGGCCACCCCCTTGGCCTTGAGGCCAAGCGCCAGAATGGTAGTGAGACGGTGCACGCGGGAGGCGATGGTTTTCAGCCCTACCGGGCCGTGGTAAACGGCGTAGAAGCTCGCCATATTGGCCAGCAGCACCTGTGCGGTACAGATGTTGGAGTTGGCCTTCTCGCGGCGGATATGCTGCTCGCGGGTCTGCATCGCCATACGCAGCGCGGCCTTGCCACGGGCATCCTTGGAGACACCGATGATGCGGCCCGGCATGGAGCGCTTGTAGGCATCGCGGGTGGCGAAGAAGGCGGCGTGGGGGCCACCGTAACCCATGGGCACGCCAAAGCGCTGGGCGGAGCCCAACACCACGTCGGCACCCAGCTCACCCGGGGATTTGAGCAGCAGCAAGGAGAGCAGATCGGCGCTGACGCAGGCCAGCCCTTTCTGGGCCTGTACCGCGGCAATCAGGGCACGCAGATCTTTCACCTCACCTGTGGTGGTGGGGTACTGGAACAGGGCACCAAACACCTCTTCGCTCACGGCATCGCTGGCGGCGCCAACCGCCACGTCAAAACCAAAGTGAACCGCACGCTCCTTGACCACGTCGATCACCTGCGGGTGCACGTCATCGGCCACGAAGAAGAGGTTGGATTTGGACTTGGCCATCCGCTTGGCCAGCGCCATCGCCTCGGCGGCGGCGGTCGCTTCATCCAGCAGGGAGGCACTCGCCAGATCCATGCCGGTGAGATCCAGCGTCAGCTGCTGGAAGTTGAGCAGGGCTTCGAGACGGCCCTGCGCCAGCTCGGGCTGGTAGGGGGTGTAGGCGGTATACCAGCCCGGATTTTCCAGCACATTGCGCAAAATGACGTGGGGCACATGGGTATCGTGATAACCCATGCCGATGTAGCTCTTGGCAATCTTGTTCTGGGCGGCATAACCCTTGAGCTTGGCCAGCGCCTCCACTTCGGTCATGCCGGCACCGATCCCCAGCGGACCCGGCAGGCGAATGGCGGCGGGCACGGTCTGGGCAATCAGATCGTCCAGGCTTTCGGCCCCGACGGTCGCCAGCAGCTGGCGCAGCTCTTCCTCGCCCGGGCCGATATGGCGGCGGACAAAATCGGTTTTTTGCTCAAGTTCAAACAGTGACTGGGTCATTTCCCTATTTCCTGATAAATAAGTCCTGGCATGACATCCTGATAACCAAGACCTGATGTTCCTGATCGTCGGCTGATACCGACTCCACTCATGTTCTGGGTCCCGCAGAGAGGGTGCGTCACCGGATGCTGCGGCAGCATCGAGAGGGGATCGCCTTGTTGCGAACCGGCCCGTTTACCCCCTAGGCTCCCAGGCTGGCAAACGGCAAGCGCGGGCGACGTCACCCTTCCACCGGCCGGTGCTTGCCCGGCTGGCGGTCATACAAAGGGGCCCTGCTGTATTGGCAGGGCCCGGGGGCATTACTCTTCGTCCACCACGTTCTGGTAGCCTTCGGCATCCAGCAGGTTGGCCAGCTCGCTCTCGTCATCGAGCTTGATGCGGAACAGCCAGCCAGCGCTGTAGGGGTCGGAGTTGACCAGCTCGGGGCTCCCTTCCAGCTCGTCGTTGACGGCAATGATCTCGCCGCTCACCGGGCTGTAGATGTCGGAGGCCGCCTTGACCGATTCGGCCACGGCGCAGTCGTCACCGGCACTGACCTGCTTGCCCACTTCCGGCAGCTCGACAAACACCATGTCACCCAGCAGCTCCTGGGCGTGTTCGGTGATACCGACCACGGCCTCACCGTTGGCTTCAACACGGATCCACTCGTGGGAAGTGGCATATTTCAGTTCGCTCGGGATATGGCTCATTTGTGCTTCCTTTGATCTTTGAGTCGCGTTTAAAAACGAATATGAAAAGCGATGAGGGAGGCACTACCCTCCCCCAAGACGGTATTAAACCAGCTTCTGGCCGTTACGGACGAAAGCGGGCTTGGTGACCTTCACGGTGACCAGCTTCTTGCGGATCTCCACCTCGGCCAGCTCACCGATATCGCGGGGCACCCGCGCCAGGGCAATACTGTAGCCCAGGGTGGGGGAGAAAGAGCCGGAGGTGATCACACCTTCCCGCTTCTCACCGTTTGCCGCGGTGAAGGTAACGGGCATACCGGCACGCAGCACCCCTTTCTCTTCCATCACCAGACCCACCAGCTTGGGCTGATTGCCCGCCGCTTTCTGTGCTTCCAGCACGTCGCGGCCGATGAAGTTGCGATCGCTCGGCTCCCAGGCGATGGTCCAGGCCATGTTGGCGGCGAGTGGAGAGATTGACTCATCCATATCCTGACCGTAGAGGTTCATCCCCGCCTCGAGGCGCAGGGTATCGCGGGCTCCGAGGCCGCAGGGTGCCACGCCGTTATCCAGCAGTGCCTGCCACAGCTCGCAGGCTTTCTCTTGCGGCACCACGATTTCATAACCATCTTCGCCGGTGTAACCGGTAGTGGCGATAAAGAGATCGCCAGCCTGCACGCCGAAGAAGGGTTTCATCCCCACCACGGCGGTACGCTGAGCGGCGCTCAGCACAGCAGCAGCCTTGACCTTGGCGTTGGGGCCTTGCACCGCAATCATCGCAAGCTCGGGACGCTCGGTCACTGTGATATCGAAATCGATGGCGTGATGGCGGATCCAGGCCAGATCCTTCTCGCGGGTAGCGGAGTTGACCACCAGCCGGTAGAAGGTATCGGTCAGGTAATAGGTGATGAGGTCATCGATGACGCCGCCTTCCGGATTGAGCATGCCGCTGTAGAGGGCCTTGCCGGGGGCAGTGAGTTTGGCCACGTCGTTGGCCAGCAGGTGTTGCAGAAAGGCTTTGACCCGTTCGCCGGTCAAATCGACGATGGTCATGTGGGAGACATCGAACATACCGGCATCGCTGCGCACCGCGTGGTGCTCTTCCAGCTGGGAGCCATAGTTGATGGGCATTTCCCAACCGTGGAAGTCCACCATCTTGGCGCCGGCTTCCAGGTGTTTGGGATGCAGTACAGTAGTCTGGATCATCGCATTCTTTCCTTAGCAAAAAGCCTTTTCGCTTTGGCGACCACCCTTGCGACCCGCGCCACCGCTCTGACTGCACTACGTACAGCAAAAAGCGACCGGATCCAAAAGTGTGTGCTCGCTCCTGCCCTTGCCAGGCAAGAGGGATTCCTTGAACGGAGCGGATTATATGACAAGCAGGCGAGCGTGCCGCTCAAAAAAAACTAATCCCCTCCCGTAAAACCGACTCCAGACACTAAGATAAATGCAGTGATAAAAACAGCCATAAGCCGACTCAGGCGAGATTAAATTTTGATTTTTACCGTTTCGTCACAATTTGCAGAAAAACGTTTCGCTCCAGAGCAAAATTAAAGGCTGACACCCAAAACGGGTCATCAGCCTTGTCGGATTACTTTTGTTGTCAAAAACGGCGAGTAATATTAGTTTTTTTCACCCTTGGCCTGCATGGCACTGCCCTTGGTCGCAGCAACAGCCCAGTCAGGACGGGCCAATGCGGGCAACTCTCCCTCCAATCCCATGGCGGCGCGGATCACCCCCTCCTTGAAGGGCGTCAGCAGATTGGCCGCGCGCAATCCCACGCCCCGCACCAGCTTCTTGAGCGGGTTGGCCCCGCTGAACAGCCGCTTGAGTCCCTCCATCGCAGCCAGCATGCGAGCCGCTTCGCTCTTGCGCCAGCGCTCGTAGCTGCGCAGGTTGCCGAGCAGGCCGATATCCTCGCCCGCAGCATGATTTTGCAAGATCTGCTCCGCCAGCGCGGCAGCATCCAGCAGGCCGAGATTGACCCCCTGCCCCGCCAGCGGGTGGATGGTATGGGCGGCATCCCCCACCAGCACCAGCCGCTCACGGGCAAAGTCGCGGGCATAGCGGGCAGTGAGCGGAATGGCGCTGCGCGGCCCCTCCACCTTGCACAGACCAAGGCGGGCATCGAAGGCGGTGGTGAGCTGGCGGTTGAACTGCTCGTCGTCACAGGTGCAGAGCGCCTCGGCACGGGCCGCAGGCAGCGACCAGACGATGGAACAGAGGTTCTCCTTCCACAGCGGCAAAAATGCGAGCGGGCCATCCGGGGTGAAGATCTGGCGAGCAACAGCTTCATGGGGTTCGGCGCAGCGCACCGTCGCCACCAGGGCGTGGTGACCGTAATCCCAGCTGGTGAGCGGGATATCGGCCTGACGGCGCACCCAGGAGTGGGCGCCATCGGCAGCCACCACCAGTTTGGCCGAGATGGCCTGACCATCTTCAAGGAGCAGCAGGGCGCCCGCCGGGCCGCTCTGCAGGCTCTTGGCTCTGGCGGGGGTCAGCAGCTGGATATTGCTGGCACCTTCAATGGCTTCGAGCAGTGCCAGCTGGATCACCCGATTCTCGACGATGTGGCCGAGGTTGGCCTGACGCAGGCTGGCGGCATCGAAGTCGATATGGCCGAAACTGTCCTGCTCCCACACCGCCATCTTGTCGTAGGCCTGCAGGCGGCGCGCTTCAATGCCGTCCCAGGCGCCAACATGGCGCAGGATCTGCTGGCTGGCCAGACTCAGGGCGCTGACCCGGTTATCGGCCACCTCCCCCAGCTGCGGGTCGGGCAGTTGCCCCTCCACCACCAGCACCTTGAGGGCGCTATGTTTCAGGGCCGCTGCGAGCCCCAGCCCCACCATGCCGCCACCGACAATCACCACATCCACATTTTGCATCTGCATCATCTCATCCTTTCAGGGCTGACCGGCTGGCCAGCGAGGGGACGCCCGCAGGCATCACCTCTCTATTCAATAGGTTTTGATCAACGAATGGCGGTCACCATCTTCCGGTCAACAGGTTCCACTCAACAAGTGCTGGCTAGTTGCCGCACACATCGGCGACAAAGCCCAGGGTGCGCGAGGCAAGCGGCGCCTTGAGGCACGGGAATCGCCCCATCAGGGTGAGCGCCAGATTGCGCCCCGCCACCAGCGGATCGTGACCATTGGAGAAGAGCTGGGCCAGCGAAGAGGTGAGCCAGACGGTCTGCTCCTGATCGCGCTGACGCTGCTGCCAGTAGCCACTCAGTACCTTGAAGCTGCCGATATCCTCCCCCTCTGCCAACGCCTTGGCTACGGTGCCGGTAAGCAGGTCGAGATCCCGCATCCCGAGGTTGAAGCCCTGTCCGGCGATAGGATGCAGAGCGTGGGCGGCATTACCGACCAGCACGGTGCGCTGGGCCAGCGGGTAGTCGCAGGCAGTCAGAATGAGCGGATAGACGTGACGCACACCGCATCGCTCGAAGCGACCAAGCCGCCAGCCAAAGGCCTGCTGCAGACGGGCAAGAAACGCCGCCTCATCGAGGGCCATCAGCTCATCCACCTCATGCTGCCCGACGCTCCATACCAGCGAGGAGAGTCCCTCCTGCATCGGCAGCAGGGCCAGCGGCCCCCCTTCGGTAAAACGCTCGAAGGCCCGTCCCTCAGGGTCTTGCGCCGTTTTGACCGTGGCGATAATGGCGTGCTGCTCAAAGTCGTGGCGGGTCACCGGCAACTTGAAGTGCTGACGCACAAAGGAGTTGCCGCCGTCTGCCGCCACCAGCAGGCGGGTCTCAATCTGTTCACCGCTCTCGAGGGTGAGGGTCACCTTCTCCTCATCGGGCACAATCTCGCTCACCCGGGCCGGACAACAGACCCGGATATTGGGAGAGGCCGCCATCGCCCGTTGCAGCTCCTTGCCGGCGGATGCAAGCTCGATCACCTGGCCCAGCGCGGGCAGGCCGTATTCGGCAGCCGACAGGCGAGCCTGCCCGAAGTGGCCCCGATCCGAAACATGAATCTGGGTAATGGGGGCGCAATGGGGGGCAAACAGCGGCCAGAGTCCGCGTCGCAACAGCGCATCACAGGTACCGGCCGAGAGCGCAATGGCGCGGGCGTCGAACCCTGAATGGGTGTGCTGTTCGGGGACGCTTGCCTCCAGCAGCAGGATCTCGAGGGGGGAGCCATCGGATCGAAACAGGGCTGCCAGCAAGAGGGCCAGCACGGCACCGCTCATTCCACCGCCGACCAGGGTGACATCGACCTGTCGCACATCAGATTGAGACATAAGCAGAGAGGAAGAAGTGAAAAAGGTGGCCTCATGCTATCACAAAGCCGCTGGCCGAATGCGAGGTCACCGGCAAAAAACCGGTTGCGCCTCACAGGGTTAGCCACCACAAGGGAATAAAAAAAGAGCGCCATCAGGCGCTCTTGCAGATTCAGTAAGGGTCGCGTTGACCCGCACCTCAATGAAGGGTTGGCGGCGCGCTCGGGGTATCGGGGCGCTTGCCAAACTCTTCGAAGGCCATCATGACACCCAGTTTGACGTGTTCGTAGAGCACCAGGAAAGAGGCTTCGTTCTCGTCATCTTCCTGATCGAACTCGGCGGAGACCTGAGTGATGCTGGCGATATCCTGGATCATCTCCTGCAGCTCTTCCGATGCGCGGGAGAGCTCCTGCTGCGCCACGCCGAAACCGGCCAGAAATGCCTGTGACCAATCCACCAGCGAATCGATGCGCTCATCAAGGGGGGCATCATCACTTGGCAGCAGCAGCTCGACGCCCTTCTGGGCCATCAGGCTCTCGACCACATTGTGATAAAGATCGGTCATCACCTGGCGCACCGGGGCCGGCAGGCCGAAACCGTCGTTCACCAGATCGTTGAAATGGGGCAGCCAACTCTTGTCGTCCAGTGCTACGCCGCCACACACCAGACCGCAGATCACACCATGGGCTTCTACTGCGCTGGCCATCAGCTCATGCTGTTCCATGATGTCGGCCACTGCCGCATATTTAAGGGGGTTCGTTTTGCTCATCGAGGATCCGCTCAAAGTTCAGTCAAATTTGCAGAATTAATGGTCAGGATCCTAGCATTCTCCCTCTTGCAGAGCCAGCAAGGCCTTGAAACTTATGCATCTGCGCTATATAGTCCCGCCCAGTTGTCCACGTGGATAAAGGCGGAAATCAGCTCCGCCGTATTGAGGAAGGCATGAGCACAGAGGCCGTAGAAATCGTCATTTTGGGACGTCCCTACAAGGTATCCTGTCCCTTGGGACAGCAGGATGCCCTGCGCCAGGCCGCCGAGCAGCTGACCGACAAGTTGATCGACCTGCGTCAACGCTCCAAAGTCTCCAGCAACGAGCAATTGGCTATCATGGCGGCGCTCAATTTCTGTCATGAGCTCTGCCTTGAAAAAGAGAAGAACCACCAATACTCTGAGACCATGGACAAGCGGATCAAGATGCTGCAGCGCACCATCGAAGCGGCCCTGATCGAGCACGGACAATATGGTGATTCCAGCGAAGAGGGGCAACAGCCCTAATCGCAAACCGTTTTAAAATTCCCTGGGATGTTTGTCAGCCGGTTCAAGTCCCCGAGCCGATATTCATACCAAACAGGGGATCTGCCTTCTGGCTATTGCGCATGCTCGGCACGACCGAGAAGCCTGCGGTCAGATCCGATCCCCGCCTTGAACCGACGGTTCAAGGGCCCAAACCGGCAACGGCATCTCGGGGTACCAACAGCAAAAGCCCGTCACCAGCGTGACGGGCTTTTTCTTTGCCTGATGATCAACGAACTGTCCCGTCCTGAATATGGTTTACACCTTTCCCCCCCAATAAATGGAGAACCCGATGGGACAAGGTGTGAAACGGACACAGCCATAACGACAAAGCCCGCCAAAAGGCGGGCTTTGTTTTGCAACTGGCAAGCAAATTTAGATGGCCATCTGCTCGTGAGGAGAACCGTGGTGGCGCAGCCAGACAAAACTCAGCGCCACGATCAGCACCATCAGGGTCATGATGGCACCCAGAGTCACCTGACCGGTCATCGGGAAACCGGCCGCTAGCAGGGTCACCACACCGGCCCCCAGATTCTGCATCCCGCCGAGAATGGCCCCCGCGGTGCCGGCCTGACCCGGGAAGGGCTCGATGGCACAGGAGGTGGCGGTCGGGTAGAGAATACCGCTACCGATGAAGTAGACAGCCGCACCACCAACCAGCGAGGCGGCACTCACCACCCCGAACAGCCCCGGCACCAGAATGATGAGGGAGCCGAGCGCCAGAAAGGCGATCCCCAGACGCATCAGCTTGCCCTGAGTCAAACGGAAGCTCAGCTTGGCAGAGAGCCAGGCCCCGAACAGATAGCCGGGCAGCGGCAGCACGAACAGCACGCTCACGGTACGGGCGCTCAGTTTCAGCACATCGCCCAGCAGCACACCGGCCGCAGCCTCGAACACTGCCAAACCGGCAAAGGTCGCCATCAGGCAAAGCAGGTTGCCCTGAAACTTGGGGTTGCCCAGCACATGACGATAGGCAGCACCGACGCGCAGCGGCTGACGAGCAGCAGCAGGCAGCGTCTCACCAAACCAGGCCATGATCGCCAGAGTGGCTACGGCACCAAAACCGAACAGGAACCAGTAACCGGCGCGCCAGTTGAACAGCTCGGTCAGCCAGCCACCCAGCACCGGGGCCAGCAGCGGGGAGAAGATCACCCCCATGCTCACCAGACTGTTGGCTCGGTTGAGCTCGGCGCCGTTGTAGCGATCGCGCATCACGGTACGGCTCATGGCGCCACCGGCACCGGTACCCAGCCCTTGAACAAAGCTGCCCACCAGCAGGGCGGCAAAATGGGGGATGGCCTGAATGATCAGGGTGCCCACCAGAAACACCATCATGCCGACGATCAGCACCGGGCGACGGCCGATGCGATCCGACAACGGCCCATAGACAAACTGGGAGAGGCCATAGGGGATCAGGTAACAGGCCATCACCGCCTGCAACTGGCCCGAGGCCACATTGAAATCCCCCGCCATCATGGGAATGGAGGGAACATAAAGGGTCTGGGTCATCTGGCCCACAGCGACCATCAGAATGGTCAGTAAAAACAACGGATAAAAACTGTGCCGATCCATATCAGTCCCAAAAAATCGAAAAAATGCTGCCGCCCCTCTGGCACAAAATGGCCCAGAGGAATCTGATCACAGAGGTTGTGATGCAATCAAAAACAGTGTTGGAAACAGTAGGCGGGGAGCCCGCCAAGCCACCGCACAGGACGTTTGGTGGTATGGGGGCATCATAGTGATGATGCTCACAAAAAACGAACGAATCTTTATAATCGGCTTGCCTTAGTTTTTCTAATATTACGGGGCGTCTCGCCCCGTCAGCAGTTAAAAATCAACGAGTTACCATCTGTTGCGCCTGCTTGATCAGCTCATCGGGCTGCTCCTTACGCGGCGGTATGGTGATCCCCTTCTGGCAGGCAGGCTTCTCTGCCATGCGATCCATCCAGGCTTGCAGATGGGGCAATCCCTCGATGGAGATACCGCTCCAGTCATAAATACGCACCCAGGGCCAGGTGGCGATATCGGCGATGCTGTACTCGTCCGCCAGATATTCATGATGGGCCAGATGGCTGTCGAGCACCTCGAACAGGCGGCGCCCCTCCTTCTGGTAGCGTTCGATAGCGGCGGGGATCTTCTCGGGGAAGTAGCGGTAGAAGACGTTGGCCTGCCCCATCATGGGTCCTACCCCGCCCATCTGGAACATCAACCACTGGATGGCCTGAGAGCGGCGTTTGGGATCAGCGGGCAGCAACTTGCCTGCTTTCTCCGCCAGATAGATGAGGATGGCCCCCGACTCGAATACGGCGAAATCGTCGTTATCCCGATCGACGATAGCCGGAATACGGCCATTTGGGTTGATGGCGAGAAACTCGGGCTTCTTCTGATCCAGCGCCGAAAGATCGAGAGGAATGACCCGATAGGGCAAACTCAGCTCTTCGAGGGCGATCGCCACTTTGAAACCATTGGGGGTCGCGGCGGTGTAAAAGTCGATCATGATTCACTCCTTGTTGGTCATAGCCAGATTGCACGGTTGGAACAG
>NZ_JBFODN010000155.1:0-21490 GCF_040908345.1 Aeromonas sp. R3-1 | reverse complement strand
CGTAGATGATGAAGAGACAGAAGCGGGACCGTCTGGAAAGAGCTCGTGCTCGTGGTTATCAGGCTGGCGTGGTCGGCAAACAGAAAGAAGCGTGTCCGTATCAATGCCTGGATGCCCGAGGGCATTGGCTTGGTGGTTGGCGTGACGCCATGGAAGGGCGGGGCTCAGGCCTCTTCATGAAGTAGCAGGTACTTCATCACTCATTACAAAAGGAAAGGGGCCGTTGTGGCCCCTTTGCATTAATGCTGTTTTACCACCAATCAGATAGATCAGAATGCGGTGGTATCTTTGAACAGGCCCACTTTCAGGTCGGTGGCGCTGTAGATCGCACGGCCGTCAACTTCGACCACACCATCAGCAATTCCCATCACCAGCTTGCGGTTGATGACGCGCTTGAAGGTGATCTTGTAGGTCACTTTCTTGGCAGTCGGCAGGATCTGGCCGGTGAATTTCACTTCACCTACGCCCAGAGCACGACCCTTGCCGGGGCCACCTTTCCAGCCAAGGAAGAAGCCAACCAGCTGCCACATGGCATCCAGACCGAGACAGCCAGGCATCACAGGATCACCCGGGAAGTGGCAATCGAAGAACCAGAGATCCGGAGTAATGTCGAGCTCAGCCAGGATCTCGCCCTTGCCGTGTTCGCCGCCGTTGTCATTGATCTTGACGATGCGGTCCATCATCAACATGTTGGGGGCAGGCAGCTGACTGTTACCCTCACCAAACAGTTCGCCACGGCTGCAAGCCAGCAGCTCTTCACGGGTAAAAGAGTTCTTGCCCTGTTCGCACAGGGAAAGGCGGGCTTCCATGGTGGTATTGTCTACGGTCACGCGGTATTTCCTTCAAATGGGTCAAAGCCGGGCCAATTTAGCTTACAGTTGTTCGCTAAACAACTCCGATCACTTCATCAGCGGCCAAACAGGCGCCCCAGCAGGGATTGCAGCAGTCCGACTTTGGCAGTGGAGCCGTTCAACTCGTCCAACCGCTCCTGAATACGGCCAAACAGGGTATCGGGCATATCAGGCTCACCGGCGACACAGCCAGTCAGCAACTCGATGGCCTCTTCCACATGATCCACCGGGTGGATGTGGAACTGGCCTGCTTCAACCGCTGCGATCACCTCGTCAGAGAGGTTCAGCTGCTGGATGTTGGTGCCCGGCAAAATGATCCCTTGCTTGCCGGTGATGCCGTGGATTTTGCACACCCGGAAGAAGCCTTCAATCTTCTCGTTGACGCCACCAACGGCCTGCACATTGCCAAACTGATCGACCGCACCGGTCACGGCGAAGTGCTGATAGATTGGCTGGCGGGCGAGGGCAGAGAGCAGGGCACACAAGCCGGTCAGGGATGCACTGTCGCCATCAATTTCGTGGTAAGACTGCTCGAACACCAGATTGGCCGACAGGGGGGAGGGGTTCTCTGCGCCAAATTTGTTGGAGAGATAGCCGTGGATAATCATCATCGCCTTGGCGTGGATATGACCGGCCAGCTCCGCTTTGCGCTCGATATCCGCCACATCGCCATCACCAAGGTGTACGGTCGCGGTGAGGCGCACCGGTTCACCGAAGTCATAGGGGTGACCGGAGACCTGAATGACAGACAGGCCGTTGATCTGGCCAATCTCTTCGCCATCGGTTTGCAACAGGATCTGGCCGTCGATAACCCCCTGATCGGACTGCTCAACCAGATAGTTGAGGCGGTAATCCTGCTCTTCCAGTGCGCCGCGAATATGCTCGTCGGTGACCACATCAGATTCCTGCTCCCGGGCCAGGCTGTCAGCCATCCGCATGATGGCGGAGAGTTGCACTTCGGAGAGCGACAGCCACTCCTGATGGTCACAGAGGCGGCTGGCATGACGACAAATGGCGGCGAGGGCGGCTGGCGTGAAGTCAAGCAGACTCCAGCGCTGGCGCAGCCAGGCCAGGTACTGCAGAAATTCCTGCAGATCCTCTTCAATATTCACCTCTGACACCAGATCCGCGCGCAGGAAGATGCGCTCGGACATATCGCGATCCAGCATCTGGAACTCGGCCACGTCCAGTCGGTCACCGACCAGGATCAGCTTTAGCTTGATGGGGGTCGCTTCAGGCGCGAAGAAGGGGGTCAGAGTTTTCCCTTCCTGATAGGCGTTCCAGTCCAGCTCGCCTTTTTGCATGGCATTTTTCAGCTTGAACCAGAGGTGTGGCTGATCCAGCAGCTCGTCCAGTTGCAAAATGAGGTAACCGCCGTTGGCTTCGCGCAGCAAGCCAGGCTCCAACAGGTGCTGGTTAGCATACACAGAGCCTTGCTCGGTCTGGTAGTTGATGGAGCCAAACAGGGTATCCCAGTTGAGATCACGGCCATAAATTACCGGCGCTTCCTGCGCTTCGTGGTGGATCAGCAGATTGATCAGAATGGGGTGCTGAAACTCCAGACCCAATGCCACGTGAGCCGCCAGATCGGAGAGGAAATCATCGATTTTCGGATCATTGTTCTGCTTGCGCATGATGCGGGTCACGATGCGTTCGGCATCGAGATGGTGGCTCAACAGCTTGAGCAGCTCGCCAACCATTTCGCAAAACTCGACGCCGGTGCCCGGTTGCAGGCGCAGCCAGATAGGTTTGTAGGGGTTGTTCAGATTCTCGGTGTAGCAGAGATCAAACAGGTCACCGTCCTTGCCATTGGAGTCGGCAATCAACGTTTGGCAAACGCCTTCGTAATCTGCGCCGGGGAACCCGTTGAGCAGCATGACCGGACAGTCACCATCAAAACTGGCAAGACGCTTGATGCCGGAAATGGCTCGGGGTTGCAGCGCAGCAAAGGGGATAGGTTCAAGCTCGCTGAGCTTGGGGAACTGTTCAATCGCAAAAGCGGGTTTTAATTGTTCTGATGTTAATTCAGCCACTTAAGACATCCGGTCGAAGATAGGATCAATTGTTGCCATTATACACAGTTCAATAAGTGGTGACAGGAAACAAGATAGTCTATTTAACATAATATACATTATGCGCAGTGTTGTCTGGCCCGTGGCTGGGGGTCAGGAACATAGCAACCGCAAGGGCTACAGCCGTGCCTGTACCTTTTGTGTACTTCGCTAAAATGTCATACCAAGCGCGTTTTAGCTCGGGATTGGTTTCCCTGACTGCGGCCAGATTTAGCAGTACTTCTTGCACGTCCAAGCCGATCTCCTCGGCAATCTTTTTTGCTGTTGCATCAGTGAGTTGCGACTTTCCTTTGTTCACCGCAGAGATATAGGAAGTGGTAAATCCCAAGTCTGCGGCGACTTCCTGCAACTGGCTGTACTTTTTGGCCCTCATGTAGGCTTGAATCAGCGTATTCGAGTCCATCTTTTTGTCTCCTGAGTGGTTAGACAATCGGCCCATCATACCGATTTTGGCAAAAAACGGCTTGTTCCCATTCAACAATTCGTATGATTGAATCCATTCAACAAATCATTTGAATGCATGAACCATGACCCACTTTAGCCCACAAAACCTTGATCTGCCTGCTCTCATTGAGCGAAAGGTTTATTGGCAGGCTGAACCGACTGGCGATCTCTCCGCCTGTATCGCGGGTCAGGTTGAGATGTTTCGGGATCTGCATGAGCTGCGGGTCTATCTGTCCATGACGTACCCCGATACCGTGTTCGAGCTGGTCGAAGTGACCGAGGACACATGGCAAGGTTTCTATGATCAGGGAGTCTTTTTCGATGACTGGTCATAATTCCGTGATGCCGATAAATAGCGTTATCGGCACCAAAACCCTGATCGATTATCTGTCCTTCACCTGGGCGCCGACCGAGTTGCGCCAGATGACCGAGCTTGCCAAACAAGGTGCGCTCTTGAAGGCTATCCCGCGCTTTGACACCAAGGTAAAAGCCCTGCAAGCGGCGTTCTCTGAACCTGCTGTCGAGGGTCTGCGTTATCTGTGGAAGCGTCCGGTCGGTTTCGCTCCCCTCACCCACTTCGACAAGGTGTCAGAGCGGCTCTGTGATAAGGCGCAGCGGTTGGGTGCAACCCCTGCCCCTACTGCGGCGCGTGTCTACGACAAGGCCACAGAGCGGTTGAGCCTCAAGGGTGTGGTCAAGTCCCCTGCCCCCGTCTTTACCCCTTCCATGACCGAAATGATGGAGCGGGCCTTGCACTCTAACTACCGTTCTCGGGCCGACATGCGCAAAGAGCTGAAAGCTGTCTGCGCCTCCCTGCTCAAGTTCTCCCAGTTCGAGGTGGTCGAGGGTGCCAAGTATTGGGAAGCCTACAACGATTTGATCGACTGCTACGGGGTGCAATTTCTCGATGCCCTCTGCTGTTCCGAGATCGAGCTGTGGCTGGAAGAACTGAACACCAAGATCGGGGTGCCTATCCCTGAGCCTCGTTTCACCATGCGCCCTCGCCGCTCCGGTCTGCATGGGTACGCCAACTCGGCCGACCTGCTGTGTGATGGCCTCCCCTGTGGCCTGATTGGTTGGGGTGCTGCCAACCACGGTTGCATGGTGAGTTTTTCCGGCGTGGGTTGTGCCGCCCTCGATATGCAGGCTTTGCACTCTGTTATCTCTCACATTCCATCGGTTCGCATCACTCGGGTGGATTTGGCGCTCGATGACTACAGCGGTGAGGTGATCAGTTATCAGGGGGCCATTGATGGCGCTCAGGCTGGCGAGTTTCATCCAGAGCGGGGCCGTGCTCCGGCGTGGATGAAAATCGAATCCGGTGAGTTCGTCATATCCGAGATTGCCAAGGGTATCGTAAAGCGGTTTGGCATGGCACCGACCAAGGGTTGCTCTTTTTATGTGGGCAGCCGGATCAACGGCAAATGTGCTCGGGTATACGAAAAGGGTAAACAGATGCAATCGGCAGAGAACCCAAATTGGGTACGCGCCGAAGGCGAGTTACACAATAAAGACCGGATAATACCACTCGATGTATTGATTAATCCCGACCCTTATTTTGCTGGGATGTATCCGCAATTTGCCAAATGGCTTGATGCTATTAAACAGTCGGAATCTGTTCCGGTACGTGTGACCACTTTTAAAAACAAGTTCAAGACCAGTCGGGACAATGCGGTTTTTCATATGTCTCGAATGGCGGGCCGCCTTGTTAATTGGTTAGCAAGTGTTGAGGGGCTCGCCCCTGAAACGATTGTTCACCAATTAACAGCGCATCTTAAAGAAGATGATATTCCAGCGCGATTAAGAATGCCGCTACCACCCGAGTTTATATCGGGTGAGCATTGTTTAGTTTGACCTATAAATCAGGTTCTTCAACGAGGTAAATATTATGTCCCTGCTCACTGGTGTTTTGGTAACTCGTGTTACTCATGGTTATGGTGTGTCCCGTAAATCTGGCGCTCCTGTCCCTTATGATTTCGCGCAAGTGGAATATCTGGCTCCGGCAAATAACGTCAACAAACCCGAGTGTAATATCCACTCATGGGGTTATGAAGTTCGCCAACTGGCCCTTCGTAATGATGCGGCGACTATCAAAGAAATGGCCGACTGCCCCAAGCTGGTTGCCATTGATCTTGTGCTTGAAGCAGATCCCCAGAATCCGACCCGAAATGTGGTTGTTGGCTTCCAGCCTAACAAAAAGCCGGTATAACCGCCGCACACCGAGGAGGAGGAGCGAGAGCGCGCAGCGAGCGACGACGAGGGCGCGATAATGCTTTGTCTAGATATTACCTCCGAGGGATATGCTCGATTATCCGAGGGGGATGCTTGTAAATATGTGCTCCTGACTGTGCAGGAGCATTCCAGACTCACGGATATATCAAACTGGTTCCAGTTCGATATATCCACTGTGGGGATTGCCTTTGGCTCTGGCCTTGCTGTCTGGGTCTTGGGCGTGAAATTGGGCGCGATTGCCCGTGTAATTGTTGGTGCAAAACGAGGATAAAATAATGAAAAAAGTATCAGGCTTGTTCCGTAATGCTTGCATTGCGGCTGTGTGTGGTCTGTCTGCTAATGCGGCAATGGCCGAGGGAACCGGACTTGCTGATGCAGCAGGTAAAGCGATGGAGGCCGCACAGGCTGACGTAACCGCCACCTCTCCGAAGGTGTTGCAGGTTGTCGCACTGGTGACCGCTACAGGTATCGTGATTTCCCTGATCCGTAAAGCCTAAACCATGTCCCTGCTTATCGGGACGCTCTGGTTTTTGTTCTTTGTCGAGGGATGGCGAACATCCTTCTCTATTTAAGGCGGCTCCGGTCGCCTTTTTTATATTGGGGGCTGTGTGCGCTTAGGTTGGCTTTTACTGTTATTTCCATCGGCGGCATTCGCAATTGCGGGTTGCCCTGTCGGTGTCCAGTTGGGAAACGTGACGATTGCTACTCGGTTGCCTGTCTGCCTGAAATTCGATTCATCACAACTGGGTGGTTGTTTGGTTGATTGTAAGGGCGTGTGTGTAGAATTACCTTTAGCCAATACCAAGGGGCCAGTGGAGACTACCGGAACGGCTTGCAGTATTACCGAGAATGGTAGTGGCAACGGCGATTCAGATGGCAGTGGTAATACGCCAGATGAAGGCCCTTCCGGCACTAAGCCTATTTCTGGTTGGCTTGACTTTGAACCTGTGATTGGTGATGCCACCGGAACGTCTGTTTCTGGTGCTGTTGCCAAGCTAAATAAAAACCTTGGTGTTGCTCTGCGTCAGGTTGTTGAAGGTACTAAGCAGGATTCTGGCAATCTCAATTCAATTGCTCATAGTGCCGAGTCATTTTCTCGGGATATGAAAACCGCCCTTTATCAGTTGGAGAGGATGGCCAATGATACCTTTCAGACTAAAAACACCACTTCTGAAATGTTGGGGCGTATTAATACCTCCAACGATTATTTGCAGTCAATAAACGCAAAGCTCGATAACCTTTCGTCTGGTTCTTCTGGTGGTGGTTCTACGGGGGGAGCTTCACCATTTGATGCAGGGATGGCACAAGCGTTGGTGCAAAACTCATATGGTATAAATGCAAATACATCCAGTATCCATAATGCCCTGTCCCCGTTGTCCAGTCAGTTAAGCGGCATTATGAGTATGCAAGGTGAAGTGATCAGAAGCGTTAATGGTGTGGGTGGAAATATATCGAGTGCCTTGAATGGCATGTCTAACAATCGCCCTTGGGGTGGTCGTGAATTTTCTATGTTGATGGATAAGCTCGATGGGCTGGGTAATGGTGGCTCCGGCAGTGGCGATAGCGGGATTGATTACGCCAAGATGCCAGGCTCAGGTAACAACCCTCTCACGGTTGGGTCTGCCAACTATAAGAGTGCCTGCAAGGGGAACGATTGCTTCTTTGACGTGGCTGCCATTCAAAAGAAACTGGATGAAGCAAACAAGGCTATCTCTGACAAATACAAAGATATTGGCGATGAAGTCAGGGATATTTTTGATTTTCAGCTTTCCGGCTCTGCTGGGGTTATCGAGTGCTTCGACTTTTTCACTTACGGCGGAAAAGACTATCGCGTTTGTCCACCTGCAAAAGAATATTGGAACATCATCGCCGCACTGATGATGTTTATTTTCTACTTCATTGCTTTCGCAATTGTATTTAAGAGGTAACACGTCATGGAATGGCTTGGTGAGTTCTTTAATTCGTTCTTCAACGATATATATCAACTGGCTGTGCAGTTCGGCGCATGGCTGGCAATCAGAATGGCGGTGCAATGGGTTGAGTTTAAGTTGTTTATGCTCACCTTCACATGGGACGTTGCCAAGCAGATTTTGGTGAACGTTCACTTTAGTGAAATGATCTCCCAATCCTTTAATGCCCTCCCCGCCGACTTTCGCTCGATGCTGCTCTTTATCCATCTGGATAAGGGGCTCGCCATCCTGACGCAAGCCTTCGTTACCCGCTTCCTGCTGAACATCATGGGGTGGTAAATGTCCATCAAGATCCACCACGGGGCGCCAGGCTCTTACAAATCATCAGGGGCTATCCACACCGATGTGATCCCCGCCATCAAGGCAGGCCGCCACATCATCACCAACGTTCGCGGGTTCACCGCCGAACGCTGCAAAGAGGTACTGGGTAAGGCTGTGCCCGATGAGTTCAAGGTGACTTACATCGACACCGAAGCCCAAGAGGGCCGCGACCACTTGGCCCGCTTCTACCACTGGGCACCGAAGGGGGTGTTCTTTCTGGTCGATGAAGTGCAGCGGATCTTTCCGCCTGCATGGCGTCAGAGCGACCTAGACCGACTCGATTATCCGGGTGGGCCGGAAGTCGCCAAGGCTGATGGGCGACCGGAAACCATAGACGTTGCCTTTGATATGCACCGTCACCACAACTGGGATTTCGTCTTTACTACCCCGAACATCAAAAAGGTTCACGCCGTGATCAGGGCCGCGTCAGAGACGGCGATCAGACACACCAACATGAAGATATTGGGCTTTGGGAAGCGCTATAAAACGGTCTTGCATCTGGCGGACAACAGCGGCGCATCCATGTCCGATGTTCTGCAGGCCAAGCCATTCAACAAGGTGCCAAACTATGTTTTCAAGCTCTACGACTCAACTACAACAGGCCAAGTCACGGATACAATCGCGGGTAGCTCGATTCTGCGAGATCCTAAAATTCTGTTTTTTCTGGGTGTTATTGGATTCTGTCTCTATTTTGGCCTCATCAAGCCGGAATTTATTGATAAGCCTAGTAAGGCCCCTGCGCCCTCTCCTGCCGCTGCTGCGACTTCTGGGGCGGTGGGTGCTTCGCCCACTGCTGGGGTACGTCCTAGCGGCGCTCCTGTTGCGTCTGATAGCGGGGTTCTTTCTGTAGGCCCGTTCGCGGGACACAAGCTGATCATCAGTTGCCATGTGCTGGTAAAGGATGAACGGGGATCATATCGGGTCGAATATTGCTTTGCCCTGCGCAAGGGTGACGATGTGCAACCTGTTTACAGTGACGACTGGCCGGATCAACTGGCCAGCGTGGACGCTATGAGCGCCTGCCATGCTGTGGTGAAGTATCAGGGCAAGCCTCTTGACGTTTATTGTGATCCAGAGGGTGACGCCCTGCGCCGTAAATACAATGTCGCCCTCTTTGCTGGCGGTGATACCAAAAACAAACCAAGTGATGACCGGACATAAATTAATATAACTGCGTCACTGCATTGTTTATGTTAAATAAGATTGCTGGAGTCGTATTTTATCTGGGGTGGCGGGGTGTTTGTCTTTCATGGCGCAGCCATAGAAGCGCAACCCTCGTACTCACCCCGAGAGATTATGTCTCCAAGCGCGGCTCCCGCCGATAGGCGGCTCTGAGCTTTCCCGAGAATGACCCTCCTCCCCCTTCCCTGCCAAACCAGTCTTTAATGCCCCAGTCAGAGCGACCAGTCGGAAGGGTTGAGGAAGGAGCGTAGCGAGGACGATACCCTGTAGGCTATAGGGCGCGGGTGGTGT
This sequence comes from Aeromonas sp. R3-1, assembly GCF_040908345.1. Lineage (NCBI taxonomy): Bacteria > Pseudomonadati > Pseudomonadota > Gammaproteobacteria > Aeromonadales > Aeromonadaceae > Aeromonas > Aeromonas sp. R3-1. Next base: position 12,127 of record NZ_JBFODN010000155.1, on the reverse strand, counting down.
CTGCCTTATTCTCCTGTCGTAGACAAGCTGCACTCAAGGTCTTCTCCCTAGTTATTTAAATAATTGAGTGGGTGGTTTATCTGTTTGGTGGTTTTTCGTCCGTATATAGAATTTTGCCATGATATAATGGCTTCCTAACATCAGTTTCGAATGAATGATGACGGGGCCTATGCAGAATAAATATCTTGATTTGTGCATTGATGTTTTTGAACAAGTAAAAGTTGTAACACAGGATACGGCAGAGGAATCTGGTCTAGATTTTTCAAATTTATCATTGAGATTGATTGATCAGGATGCCTTGGATGCCCAAGAGGCATGGCCTCTGGAAGTTGTGGAAAATAGGCAGATAGGTTGGGATTGGCCTGATGCTCTTAGACAATATCGCCAGAATCATATGGCAAGATTGGAACTTGCTATTTGGAATGGCAATGAGCTATGCGGTTTAATGTTAGGCAAAGCTAGTGAAGGGCGCCTTGTTGTAAAGGTAAATTATCTTCAAGGGTCGACCAATCCAGATCATCCTTTGAAAGGATGGATTATGGAGATAGCTACACGTTGTGCAGAGTTGTTTGCCGCGTCAATTGGAGCCGCCTGGGTTGCTATCCAAGAACCCCATGAAGACTTGGTCGAGCATTATGGAAGTTTAGGTTTCACACTAGAAGACCAGTTTGACCCAAGAAATCGGGCGCTTTTCAAACCTGTTGAGATGGTATTGATTGATGATAATTGAGCAATGTAGTTGACATTTCTTGGTGATATTGTAGCCTTTAACCATGGTGCAAAAGTTGTGGTGAGTGATATGTTAGCATCATTAACTCCTTCTCAAGATCTTGATCTGGATCTAGAGAAAGCTAGAAAAAGAATGATTGCTTATGCGTTGAAGACTAATGACGCATATAGAAGAAATCTAAAAAAACCTAAGAAGCCCTGTTTATGTGATTCTGGACTTCTTGCAGGAAAACCCAAAAAGACCCAGTAAGGGTCTTTTTTTTATCCGAGTTTTCGGCTCGGCCTCCGCTCCCCCCGTGTAGTAATACGGGGGGAATTCTACCCCATCCCCTACCCTCTCGGAACCCTTCCAGCCTCGATGGTGGGGCCATACGGGCAACCTCTCGGCTCAGGCCCACTCGGGCGAGTGTTTAGAGCAGGGGCGCTCTTACTAAAGCGCGGGGGGCGCAGCCTCCAGCTTTTGCGGCGCAACGCGCCGACGAGTATCTTCTATAACACTATCGTAACTCATTGATGTGATTGGAATCTCATTATTAATCATGTGATCAATAAGTCGTTTAAATGAAAAGTGACGTTTGTTAACCTGCGTAAGCACACTAACTACAAGGAGAACGAAGTGGCTGCGTATTATGTAAACAAGAATGCACAATCGAACGGTGATCACGAAGTTCATGTGTACAACTGTTCTCGGCTCCCTGCGCTTGAGAATCGTCTTTATCTCGGTGATTTCCCATCCTGCTCTAGTGCGGTTGCTGCGGCGAAGAACATTTATCCAAAATCCAACGGTTGTTACTACTGCTGTAGTCCTTGTCATACTGGTTAACCCAAAAGAAAAAGCCGAGATTTCTCTCGGCTTTTCACGATGACCTTAACCCTACCTATTCGCTTGCTCTAACTGCTCGGTTAGCCAGGTCATGGCATCCTCGGTATTCTTGAACGTCTTCACGTTCTGGTGCTTGATCTGAGGCACTCGCTCTATAGCGATGTCGTGGAGTACTTGGGACGTGATGACGTGAGCTTTTGCAACCAGCCTCTGGTTGTTGAGCCAACCATTGAAATCATTAGCGATACTGAGAGCTTCGTCAGTGCCTCCTTTGTAATCTCTGGTATCGATTAGCAGGCAGAATGGCTTCCCTTCCAGGGCCGCTATGAGTGATTTGACGCTGCTAACCCAAGCTTTACATCCTTCAGTATTGAAAGCTCCAATCAGTTTACTTGTGATCACTTGGCCTGAAATGCTTGCAGTGTGCTGACCATGACCAGTACAAAACTCCACTCGCCTACTCCTTGTGTAAAACAGCGCACAGATTTGCCGATCTTGCATGTAGTATCAGTGCTTTACAAGCATATATCCTCAATCAAAAAGGGGGCTGTTGCCCCCTGCGTTAACTGACTCCCAGTTTTTTCCTCCAGTAGAAGGCTGCCATTTGCCGTTCGGATCTCTCCGCTTGGATGATAGCTATCGCCTCCAGCCTTCGCCTGTCATAGGTGACTCCTGTTGGTGAGACAAGGCAGTCATTCTTCATCCGCCAGCCTTCCCATTCCTTCCAGATAGTGGGCAACTCCCTACCCGAAGCCATACGCATCAGCCGTTTATAGGCAGGTGGGATCTCTTTGCCCTTATCCCAATATGTGACCTGCCTCACAGAAACAAAACAAAGATTGGCCGTTTCTTCAATTGATAAACCGCACTCAAACCAACGAAAAATGAAGTTTTTGGTCAACTCTCGTTCCATCCAAGTAAATACCTGATAAACCAGCAAAATTGCGTGGAGTGGCTTATCGGCGGGTTTCGGATGGGCATTTAACAAAACGTCGCATTATGCGCAATGACGGGTGCAGGAGGACAGAAATCAGTCCCTACTTGAGAGGTCTCTCTCTGGAAATATTGATACTCCTTCTTGTAAAACAGCCATAAAAATGACGACTATCTCGATAGATTCCCCCTCCCTTAATCCTCACGGCTTATTGTTGTGGCTGGCATGATTGCGACTTTTTGGAAGTCGGGTCAATTCATATTCAAGGCACGTTTGGCGATGGCCAATGTGGGTGGCTGGCAGGTCAAGTAGAGGTTGCTGTTGAACTGCTGCAATATATGTTTGAGCTCGTTCATATCATCGGGATGGAGGGTTAAGGACCAGAGTGCTCGGGGCTGGCCGTGATGGAGGCCATTGGTATAGATAATGGTGCAATCTTCGATACGCAACTCTTTGCAGTGGGCCTCCATCTGCAGGCCCACATCCGGAAACCAGATATGCAGTGTGCCTGAAGAGATAAAGGTGAACTGGGCTATGAGCGACCCTTTGCCAACGATCCTGAAGGTCTTTTCCACCACTGCCACTTGCATACCAGCTCCTCGGTATCTCGTTAATATTGATATCAATATCACCAATGATGACTGGATATGCAAGTGTGATAACAAGGTGCTGTTCAACGGAATATGACTGCTTCCGGCATGTTACTTAGCTTTCGGTATCGGGTGGTCTCGGTGTTTCAGCAAGCAATTCTGTTTTTTGCTTCTCTGCTACGGGATAAATATGTATGCCGCAGATGGCAAGGAGCCTGTTCTGAATCATCCATGTGAGCCAAAAATATTCCCTGAACCGATTGCCATCCAGAGAAGTACAACATCGCCGCACCAACTTCAATGACATCCCAAACAAGCCATTCTGTGTTCTAAGAGCAGTCAATATAAATCAGGGTCATGTCACGTTGTTCGTTAGTCCTTGTGAATGTTATCTCTCACGTATTGGTTCAATCGGTCCAGCGGTTTTTGCTGGGCGCTCTCATGTCGTTCACTGTTGCTGGTGTGCAGGTATTTCGAAGTGGTGTCGATGCTGTCATGCCCGGCATCGGCCTGTACATGGGAGAGCGGCCGCCCATGCAGGTTGATGTCATGGGTGATCCCGGTGTGGCGGATCGCATGGGGAGAGAGTTGCCGCATTTCGGCCGCATCCTGGACAAATCCATCCTGCTCTGCCAATTCTGCACCTTTACTGAAGATCACCATGATCAAATCCCGTAACTGGCGAATGCCGAGGTTGGCGTTGATCTCCCCCTGCTCGCGGCCGTGGGCTGCCGCTTTATGACGAACGAACAGTGGCGTCTGTTCATCCGGTGTCGGCAAGGGAGAGAGACCGAGGAAACGGCGGTAGCGCTCGAGTGCCGCCAGCAGCGCTTGGGATACCGCTACGGTACGCCGTTTGCCCCCCTTGCTTTGCGGAATAAAGTAGCCCCAGACGCCGGTTTTGCGATCCCGCCTGAACTGCCCCATCACAGGGGTAAAGCCCGGCCGGGCTGCAACCTCAGAGATCCGCAGATAGCAGGCGTACATCAGAATGGTGAGAAAACGGCTGCGCTCGTGTTGCTCCGGATGGTCGTTGGCAAGGGTATCGGCAGCCTGCATCACGTATGACCACTGCAACTCGCTGAAGGCCTGCACCTGATCATCGGCCTCCAGCTGTTGCGGCCGTTTGACCCGCTGCAGTAGCAGAGCGGGATTCCTGTCCATGTACTCCTCCTGGATCAGGAACTGGAAGAAGGCCGACAGGATGGCGAGCTTGGTCTTCATCGCCTGCTCGCTCAGGCGATAGGGCAATGTGCGGCCCAGCTCCCGCTTGCCGAGAAACGGTCGCCATTGCGGATTAGGCAACCGCTCTCCCCACTCCTTGTCGAGGATGAACTGCGCCACGTTGCGGTAGGCGATCAACTCGTCAGGGGGGGACTGACAATAGTCGAGATAGCGGATCATGATGCGGCGAGTGAGATCTTTCGGGCTGATGGCCGCCTCGCGAAAGCACCAGTGCAAAAAAGTGGTCAGTTCGCTGCGATATGTTTTGTAGTTGTTTTCGCTGTTGCGCTGCTCCAGCAGCCAATCGACCGCCAGTTCGTAAACCAGACCGGCATCGGGTACATCGTTGAGGCTGAGGTTGGCAAGGTACTGATTGACCTGCGGGTTACCGGCCTCCAGATAGATAAGGCTGTCAAACAGCGGCATAGCTGGCGGCAAGGATAATGGTTGTTGAGTCATGGTGTTGCTTGTTGATGCTGAGATGAATCGATATGAGCCTGTGAGCCGAGTTGCTAGAAAAGGGCTCGTGATACATGAATGCGGCTTCTATTGGGATTGGTATTGCCTCTTGTTGTTGCTGATTAAGGTCACCGGGAGCGATCTGGATAACGTTCTCTCCACTGTTTGCTCATTATTCCCTCATAGATCTGGCTGATGTCGCTCAGTGGTGCACGCTATTCAGTTATGCATTGTATATGCACCGTTGTTAAAAAATTCTCGGGGTAAATAGCCGTAAAAATGGTTTTAAATGCAAATAAAATGAATGCAGCGAGCTGTTTAACCCGAGAAATAGCAGGTCTGTGCAATCAGGCCACCTGCTTTAGTGGCTTCTCCTTGCGCTTGGCTGCTGGGGCCTCTTCCTCTTTCGTGCCAGCCTGAACCTTGCCGCCGCGCAGCAGGGTTTGCAGCACATCGCGCTGTTCTGCCAGGTAGAATGCCAGACTCTCTTGCTGCTCTGGCGCCAACTCGATCGGGGCACCAGCCAACAGGGTCATCAACTCGTCGGCCGTATCCAGCAGCTTGTCATAGGCATCTGCCTCTTTTTTGCTGGCAAAGGTCATTTTTTCCACTCCCCCACGAACAACCACATATTTGATCTCGACAGCCATGATGGCCTCCTCTTGGTGATGATGGATAGAGTATATGTATGGATATACAGTATTGCAAATAACCTCATCGGAAAAGAGCTCTCCGGGGTTTAGCGACAAAAGCCGCGTTGGATCAAGCTGTCTCAAAGTGCCATTTGACTTCCACGCCTGACTGGTCGGATCATGGCCTTATGACGATCGTACGACACCTGTTTATCCTGCTGATGGTAGAGGTGCTGCTCCTCGGGAGTATCGCCCACTTGGTCGTGGGACTCCCCTGGTTGCTGACCCTGCTGTTTGTGGTGTTTGCCCTGCTTGGGTTGCGCTGTCTGGTGGTGCTCGGCAGCTGGCTGTTTACCCGCTTCTACCCCTCCCCGGCTATCGGCCCCTGGCGCAGGGTGAAGATGATGGCGCAGGAGATGCTGGCCTATCTCTACACCTTCACCTTGCTGTTGCCATTCGAGCCTTTGTTGATGGCACCCGATCGGCTGCGTCCATGCCAGCGTCCCGTATTGCTGATACATGGTTACGGTTGCAGCCGCGGTATCTGGCGCACCCAGCGCACCCGACTGGAGGCCGCAGGCCATGTGGTTGCCACCATTACCCTGATGCCACCATTTGGTCATATCGATGAGATGGTGCCGCTATTGGCCAAGCGAATTGACGATGTGCTCGCGCAAACCGGGGCTGACAAGCTGGTGCTGGTCGGTCACAGCATGGGGGGGCTGGTCTGCCGCGACTATCTGGCTATCCATGGTGGTGACAAGGTCGCACGCCTGATCACTCTGGCTACGCCTCATCAGGGGAGTCAGCTTGCCGCCCTAGGGCTTGGGGCCAATGCCCGCGAGATGGAGCCCGGTTCCGGCTGGTTGCAGCGTTTTGCCTCTGTGCCGCTTTGCGTGCCCGGCATCTCGGTGCGCACCAGTCACGACAATGTGGTGATGCCGCAGGAGCGGCAACGATTGGCGGGAATGGAAGATATCGAGTTGCCTGCCATTGGCCATCTCTCTCTGCTCTACTCCCGTCGTACGACAGATCTGCTGCTTGATCTGCTGTCCCGAGTCTGACCCTCCTTATTCGTCCTTCAATTGTTATTCCAAATAAAACAGGGGCCTGATTGCTCAGGCCCCTGTTGATCTCTTTATCCCATCATCCGGTTAGAAGTGGATACCCTTGATCAGGGTCGAGACGGCAACCTGATCGGCGGTCGCCTTGGACTTGTCGCCATCTTTGGGATCGGCAAAGGTGCGGAAGCTGGTGTTCATGATCACCTGCGCAACGCGAGGTGCCAGGGCATGCACCACCTGGCCAAATACCCCGAGGCGTGTGGCCAGTCGCACATGTTTGTTGATGATGGTATCGCACACCAGATCGGCCGCCTCTTCCGGCGTCATCATCGGCACCTGCTCATAGACCTTGGTCGGCGCGACCATAGGCGTTTTCACCAGAGGCATATTGATGATGGAGAAGCTGACCCCTTTATCGGCAAACTCGGAGGCGGCGGTACGCACCCAGGCATCGAGGGCCGACTTGGAGGCAACATAGGCGGAGAAGCGCGGCGCATTGGTCAACACCCCGATGGAGGAGATGTTGATGATGTGCCCTTTTTTCTTCTCGATCATGGTGGGTAGCACCCCCATGATCACCTTGAGCGCGCCAAAGTAGTTGAGCTGCATGGTGCGCTCCAGATCGTGGAAGCGATCGAAGGAGTCCTCGATGGAGCGGCGGATGGAGCGGCCGGCATTGTTGACCAGAATATCGACGCCGCCGTGATCGGCCACGATGCGAGCGGTGATCTCCTCGGCCTGCGCCAGATTGGAGAGATCCCCCTGATAGATCTCGATGGTCAGCCCCAGCTCGGCAAACTCCGCTTTAGTCTCGGCAATCTTCTGCTCGTCGCGGGCGATGGTAACGACGTTGGCCCCCGCCCCCGCCAGCTTGCGCGCGGTTGCACGGCCGATACCAGAGGTTGCCCCGGTCACCAGCACCACCTTGCCCTCTACCCGACCACGCAGGGAGCGATCAATGAAGAGCTCCGGGTCGAGGTGACGCTCCCAGTAGTCCCACAGCCGCCAGGCGTAGCTGTGCAGCGGCGGCACTTCGATACCGGTCCCTTTCAGTACCCGCTGAGTTTCGCGACTGTCGAAACGGGTGGGATAGCTGATAAGGCGGAACACATCCTTGGGCAGACCCAGATCGGCGATGGCGGCATCGCGGATGCGGCGCACCGGCGCCATGGTCATCAGCATGGCGGTCAGGTGGCGGGGAATGAAATTAAAGAGAGAGGCGTTGATGCGGATCGCAGGCTCTGGCGCATGGGCGGCGCGGGAGAAGGTGCTCAGCATATCGCCAACCCGCATCGGATTGGGGTCGGTCAGGTGGAAGGTTTTGTTCTCCTCTCCCTCCTGATGGGCGATATGCACCATGGCATCGACCACAAAGTTGACCGGCACGATATTGATACGGCCCCCTTCCACCCCGATGGCTGGCATCCAGGGAGGTAGCAGACGACGCAGTTTCTGAATGGTCTTGAAGAAGTAGTAAGGGCCGTCGATCTTGTCCATCTCGCCGGTATTGGAGTCACCGACAACGATCCCCGGTCGATAGACTCGCCACGGAACTGTGCACTCATTGCGCACAATCCCTTCCGCTTCGTGCTTGGTCTGGAAGTAAGGCATGTCGAGGTGTTCGGCCTCATCGAACATATCCTCGCGAAACAGACCGTCGAACAGGCCCGCTGCAGCGATGGAGCTGCAGTGGTGGAACTGCCCCGCCCCCAGCCGCTCGGCAAGTTGAACAGCATGACGGGTCCCTTCGGTGTTGACCTGCTGCTGGATCCCGGCCTTGGCGTTGAGATCATAGATGGCAGCCAGATGGAAGAAGTGGTCGATCTTGCCGATCAACTGCTCCTGCATCTCGACCGATACCCCCAGCAGCGGTTGCGTCATGTCGCCAAAAACCGGGACTGCGCGCGATTCATCCACATTCCAGAATGAGAACAACTCTGACAATTTCTCCTGATGAGAGGCGCGCATCAGAAAATAGACGGTACAGTCGGGATGCTGTTGGAATAACTTTTTGATCAATCGACGCCCGATAAAACCACTACCGCCAGTAATGAAATAGTTCATAAAGAGAATCCTGCTACTGATTAGGGTGTTACTAGGTTGTTAGATATATCACGATTCATATGGGAATCTGCAATTTGATTGTCGGTTCGTGAGCAAACCCTAATTTCGGTGGTGTGCCTGTTCCGTTATTAGGTAGAACCCTCTATTTTTTGTCCCTAGACTGAAGTTGAAAAATCAGTAATGCCACAACCCGATTGCAGTTTCGTTGTCGCCATTACATTTAACTGTCGTTATTCAAGGAGAAGATCATGGCTAAGAAATTGAAAGCGCTGGCAGGGTCAGTGACCGACAACCAACTCACCTCCACCATCAAGGAGTCCACCCAGCAGATCTGGTTGGCGGGTCTGGGTGCCTATGCCAAGGCGCAGGAAGAGGGTGGCAAGATCTTTGAAGCCCTGGTGCAGGAAGGTGAAGCGCTGCAAGCAAAAACCCGTCAGAGCGCAGATGAGAAGATTGCCGCTGTGACCGACAAGACCGCCAATACCTGGGGTCGTCTGGAGCAGGTGTTTGAAGATCGCGTGGCCCGCGCTGTGGCCAGCCTCGGCATTCCGACCCGCAAGGATATCGACAAGCTCTCCAAGCGCATGGCCGAGCTGACCGATGTGGTCCAGCAACTGCTGGATGCGCAGGAAGAGGAGGCCCCTGCCGCTGAAGCCAAACCGGCTGCCGCCAAAAAGCCCGCTGCCCGCAAGCCTCCGGTAAAGAAGGCACCGGTAGCCAAGGCCAAAGAGGCCGTAGTTGAGCAGGCCGCCGATCTCCTCTCCGCCGCTGAAGATGCGGTGAAAGAGGTGAAAGCCAAAGCAGAGAGTGTTCTGCCCTGATCCCTCGCGGTGACGGAAGGTGATTGATACCGGCCCATGCCCTGCGCTGGGCCGCTCTTGTCATGGTGAATGTCATGGATAGAGAGGCGACGCTATGAGTACCATCGCAATTGCCCTTGCTGGCGGCGGGCCGCTCGGCGGCATCTACGAGATCGGTGCCTGCGCAGCCCTCTCTGACAGCATCAGTGGCTTGCGCCTTGACCATGCCGATATCTATGTCGGCGTTAGTTCGGGGGCCGTGGTGGCATCGGCGCTGGCCAACGGCATCTCGCCGGCTAAGCTGGTGCGGATCCTGCTCAGCGATGATTCGGGGGAGATGTTTGACCCTGCCACCTTGCTGCGACCCGCCTTTCGTGAATATGCCGACCGCTTGACCTCGATCCCGCCACTGGCGTGGCAGAGCCTGACCTACTATCTGGCTGCGCCCTGGAAGCGCAGCCTGTTTGAATCGCTGCAGGGGCTCTCCAAGGCCATTCCGACCGGACTGTTCGACAACCGCGGGGTGGATCGCACCCTGACCCAGTTTTTCTCTCGTCCCGGCCGCAGCAACGATTTTCGCCAGCTGCGCAGTCGGTTGTTTGTGGTCGCTACCGAACTCGACACCGGCCATCCGGTCGCCTTCGGCAGCCCGGGGCTCGATGACGTGCCCATCTCTGCGGCGGTACAGGCGTCGGCCGCTCTGCCCGGCCTCTTTCCCCCTTCATTGATTAACGGGCGTTACTATGTGGACGGGGCGCTGATCAAGACTCTGCACGCTTCGGTAGCGCTTGAAGAGGGGGCGGATCTGGTGTTCTGCATCAATCCGCTGGTTCCCTATGATGCGGACATGGCCGCCGGCACCCCGACCAATCTGGTGGACAGCGGTCTGCCGGTGGTACTGGCCCAGACTTTTCGCGCCATCATCCACTCCCGCATGCATGTGGGGATGGATCGCTACAAACACCAATATCCCGACGCTGACGCCCTGCTGTTTGAGCCCTCTTCTGCCGATGGCGAGATGTTCTTCACCAATGTGTTCAGTTATCGGGATCGTCGTCGCCTGTGCGAGCACGCTTACCAGCATACCCGCCGCGATCTCTGGCAGCGTCGTGACGAGCTGGCGCCGGTGCTGGCCAAGCATGGCCTCGAGCTCAATCTAGCCGCGCTGGCCGATGAAGGTCGCACCCTGCTGGCCCCCGGCATTGGTTCGGTTGCCGCCCTCGACAAGTCGCTGGAGCAGTTGCAGCACTGGCTTGCCAAACGCTATCGCCACGGCGTGCGCCGTTCATCACCAAAGGAGTAGCATGGATCGCAAACCCAAACGCCGTACCCGGGAGCGGATCCTGACCACTGCCCTCGCCTGCTTCAATCGACAAGGGGAACCCAGCGTCACCACCTCGGCCATTGCGGCCGAGATGGAGATCAGCCAGGGCAATCTCTACTACCACTTCCACAACAAGGAGGAGATCGTCAACGCCCTGTTCTGCGAATTTGAACAGCAGATGGATCGCCTGCTGGAGGCGGTCAGCACCCCGTCTGATGAGCCAGAAGATATCTGGCTCTTTCTCCACCTGATGTTTGAAGCCATCTGGCAGTACCGTTTCCTCTACTACGATATCGCGACCCTGATGAGTGGTTATCATCAGGTGGAACAGCGCTTTTCCGCCCTGCTGCGCCGCAAGGAGCAGACCGCCATTGCCATTTGCAACCATCTGCAAACTGTCGGGCTGATGGAGGGCACGGCGCAACAGATGCGCACGCTGGCGGCCAATGTGGCGCTGGTGGGCACATTCTGGATCTCTTACCAGCGGGCACTGCACCCCAAGGCGGACGCCGATATTGCCCTCGGCGTCTTTCAGGTGATGCAGCTGGTCGCACCCTATTTGCGGGCCGATGCCCGCGCTCATCTGGGCGCCCTCGCCCACCACTACACCGACAAGGTTTGATTCACATGCTACAGGGAGAACAAGCATGACCACTTCACAACTCGAATTTGTCCCCTTCCCCTACGCGGATGCGGCCTATGAGTATGCTGGCCAGAAGCTGGCGGACAACTGGGATCGTCTCCATCAGGGGGATGCCGAACCCTGGCCCGAGGATGAGCAGGTACAGGATGCCTGGCGGGCCTATCATGCCGGGGATTTTGCCCGAGCCGTCGCCCTTGGCGAAGCGGCCGGTGAGGCGGGCCTCAATGTGGCGAACAAGGCGCTGGTGATCCATGCCAGCTATCTGCTGGAGGACAAGTATGCCAAGCGCGCCGCCTTCGAGCGGGCGGCCAGCCATGCCGAGAAGCTGCAAAAACGCCAGCCCAAGAACGCTAACGCCTGGTATTTCCACGCGCTGGCACTCGGTCGCTACAGTCAGGTCATTTCCATCTCCAAGGCCCTCTCGCAAGGAATTGGCGACAAGATCAAGGCAAGCCTTGAGAAGGCGCTGGAGCTGGCGCCAGATCACGCCGAGGCCCATATTGCCTTTGGCGCCTGGCATGCGGAGATCGTCGACAAGCTGGGGGCCATGATCGGCGGCCTTACCTATGGCGCCAAGAAGGAGGAGTCCGAGCGTCACTTCAAAGAGGCGCTGGCGCTGATCCCCGACTCGGCTATCGCCCGCATGGAGTACGCCAACGCTCAGGTGATGCTGCACGGCAAGAGCCGCCTGAAAGCGGCCGAAGCCCTCTATGCCGAAGCGGCCGAGTGCGAACCCATGGATGCCATGGAACGCCTCGATGTGGAGGCGGCGCGCGAAGAGCTTGAGGATTAACCGCCACTAATGCCACTAAGAGGTAGTAAAACAAGAGGCCAACCCGCG
>NZ_JBFODN010000154.1:0-11270 GCF_040908345.1 Aeromonas sp. R3-1 | reverse complement strand
TCTTTATCAAGCTCGGTCAGCGCATCATCAACGCCCTCCACCAGCCCACCCAGGATGGTCAGGTGTTCCGGGTCGATATGCGCTTACGCCCCTTTGGCGACGCGGGGCCGCTCGCCATCTCCTTCGCCGCCATGGAGGATTACTACCAGCACCACGGCCGCAACTGGGAGCGCTACGCCATGGTCAAGGCGCGGGTACTGGGGCCCCAGTGCGAGCATGCGGTCGAGCTGGCCGAGATGCTGCGCCCCTTCGTGTTTCGCCGCTATATCGACTTTGGCGTTATCGACGGTCTGCGCCAGATGAAGGCGATGATCGCCGCCGAGGTGCGCCGCAAGGGGCTGGAGGGCAACATCAAGCTGGGGGCTGGCGGCATTCGCGAAGTGGAGTTTATCGCCCAGGCGCTGCAGCTTATTCGCGGCGGCCGTGAACCGGCACTGCGGGTGCGTCACCTGCCGGAGGCGCTGGCCGCCATCGCCCAATGTAGTGCCCTCGAATCTGCCCATTGCGACCGCTTGCTGACGGCCTATCGCTTCCTGCGCCGGGTCGAAAACATTCTGCAGGAGATTGCCGATCAACAGACCCAGACCCTGCCCACCGAAGAGCGGGATCGCCAGCGGCTGATCGCCGCCCTCGGTTTTGACGACTGGGGCGCCTTTATGGCTCATCTCGATGAGGAGATGGCCGCCGTCCATCAGGAGTTCGCCGCCGTGGTGGGGGAAGAGAAAGAGGCACCCGCCCATCTGGAGCAGCTTTGGCTCGATCTCTGGCGCACCGAGCTCGATGCCGCCGAGCTGGAAAAATTGCTGACTGCTCAAGGGGTCGTCGAGCCCGCTCCGCTCTGCGCCGCCCTGCTGCGCTTCAAGGAGGAGTACAAGCGCCGTCAGGTGGGGCCGCAGGGGCGCATCGCGCTGGACTGGCTGATGCCGGAGCTGCTGCGGCTGGTGGTCGCCAGCGAGCAGCCCGCCCGCCTGTTCGAGCGGGTATGCGAGCTGCTGACCCGCATCTTCACCCGCAGCGCCTATCTGCAACTGCTGGCGGAAAACCCGGGCGCCCTGCGCCAGCTGGTACGGCTGTGCGATGCCAGCCATCTGGTGAGTGAACAGCTGGCCCGCTACCCGATTTTGCTGGACGAGCTGCTTGATCCCCAGCACCTCTACCACCCCACCCCGCTCGATCAGTACAAGCCCCAGCTGCGCCAGTTCCTGCTGCGCATCCCCGAAGAGGACGTGGAGCAGCAGATGGAGGCGCTGCGTCAGTTCAAGCAGGTGCAGCTGCTGCGCATCGTGGCGGCCGATATCGCTGGCGCCCTGCCGCTGATGAAGGTGAGCGACCACCTCACCTGGCTGGCGGAGGCGATCACCGAAGAGGTGGTCAATCAGGCCTGGGCCCAGATGAGCGAGCGCTACGGGGTGCCGCCCGAGGTGGCGCTGAGCGGCCAACGCGGCTTTGCGGTGGTGGCCTATGGCAAGCTGGGCGGCATCGAGCTCGGTTACGGCTCGGATCTCGATCTGGTGTTCCTGCACGGCGGCGACCCCAACAGCTACACCGACGGCCGCAAGCCCATCGACAGCCGCCAGTTCTATCTGCGTCTGGCGCAGCGGATCCTGCACCTGTTCAGCACCCGTACCCCCTCCGGCATCCTCTACGAAATAGACATGCGGCTGCGCCCCTCCGGCGACTCCGGCCTGCTGGTCTCGTCGCTGTCGGCCTATGAGCAGTATCAGCAAAACGAGGCGTGGACTTGGGAACATCAGGCGCTGGTGCGGGCTCGCCCCATCTATGGCGATGACGCCATCGTTGCCGAATTTGCCCGTATCCGCCGCGATGTGCTGGCCAAGGAGCGGGATCTGCCGACCCTGGCCCGCGAGGTGCGCGAGATGCGCCACAAGATGCGGGATCACCTGCTCAAGGCGGGGGCTGGCGAATTCGACCTCAAGCAGTCCCCCGGCGGCATGGTGGATATCGAGTTTATCGCCCAGTATCTGGTGCTGGCCCACGCCTGCGGCGAGCCCGATGCCCTCACCCGCTGGTCCGATAACGTGCGCATCTTCGATGAGTGCGTCATGGCGGGGGTGCTGACCCTGGAGCAGGCGGAGGGGCTGAAGCAGGCCTATCTAGAGATCCGCAACCTCGGCCATCGCCTCAACCTCTCGGAGATCTCCCGCAAGGTAAGCGACGATCAGCTGCAAAACGAACGCAGCCATGTGCTCGCCGTCTGGCACAAACTGCTGGGGGAGTAATTCCCGCCAGCGGCAATGAAAAAGGGCCCGCCTGAATTACTTCAGGCGGGCCCCTCTCTTATCTCCTTACGGCTGCTCAGCCGTGCTCCATCACCGTCTCCACCAGCATGCTGTTGAAACGCTGATAGGCCTCTTCCTCAAGAAGCCCCGGATAGCTCAACACCCGTAGGGCATGACCTCGATAGTCAGGATGATAGGGTGGGTGGAGATGGGCATAGTCGTTGAGACAAAAGCCCAGCCCCTGATAGAAGCGCAGACGGCGAATGGCAATCTCATCCTCTGGCGGATCGATCTCGAGAATGACGGTTTTGCCTGCCCGCTCGCAAAATTCGGCCAGCAGGCGGCTGCCGTAGTTGCGGCCGCGCAGCGCAGGATTGATGGCCAGATGTTCGATATAGACCTGCTCGCCACACGCCCACCAGAAGATGAAACCGAGCAGCAGGCCGTCCTGATAAAAGATTTGGCAGTGATAGCGAGGATCCCGCATCTTCTGAGGCTGATGCTGTGACTGGCGCTGCTCGTAGCGGGGAAAACTCTCGCCATAGATCTGCCAGACCAGCGGCCACGCCGGATGGTTTACCTCTCTAATCACTTCACTCTCAATCATCAGAACTGCCTCTCATTTATTTTGCAGAACGTTCATCTATACATGAAAAGTTCTGCCACAGCATCATCTGATGAAATAAAGACCAGAATTCCAGATTAGCGGGCGCCATCCGGTTGCGAGACAAACTGCTGCTGGCTGCCATCGGGCAGCAGCGCCAGCACGCTTTGAGCGGCCAGTTTTATCCCTGACAGCTCGGTGGCCAAACCGAAGTTGGCAATCAGTCGAGTGCCATCGGCAAACTCGCTCTGCTGCACCACGCCTCTTTTATCGAGCCAGCGAAAACCGGTGAGGGACTGGTTGTAGAGCCGCTCATGCAGCGGGCGGAAGGAGGCATCGAGCCCCCTGAGGTAGGGAATGCGCACGCTGGCACTATCCAGACTGAGGTTGAGCAGCGGCGGCACGTTGTAGAGCTGCTGCAACAGCTCGGTGACCTGACGGCTCTCCCTGAATTTGAGGCTGTCCATCGTCCAGTGATGGGTGGTCACTATGCTGTCGTGAAAGACGCTCTGGAACAGCGGCAACCGCAGCGCCGGATCGAAGTAGAGCCCCTGATACTCAGGTTTTAGATGACTCTGGCGAAAGAAGAACGCGGGCTGATAGTCGGGATACCAGGCTCCCAGATAGTAGGGAGAGCGCTTGTTGCGGCGCATATCGGGATCCTGCCAGCCAAAGCCGCTGGTCTGGGGGCCATGGGCGAAGGCCGCGGTGCGGTTGGCTACCGCCCCGCCCTCCTCGGAGCCCACCAGCACCCCCTGACTCTTGGCAATCCATGCCATTCCCGCCATCCGGTTTTGCGCATCCTGCGCCTGAGTGGTCGGCTTGGCCGGGTCGAAGTCGTCAAACACCATGCCGGTCGCCGCCACATCGAGGAACCAGCTGTTGTAGTGGCTCGCCTGCTGCAACCAGGGTACGCGCTGTTCCATCACCGGGCGCACACAGGCCTGATTGGTGTAGACGCCGCTCTTTTGAAAGCCGCTCTTGCGCCGCCCGTTCTCCTGCATGATGCCGCAGCGCAGGTAAATATCCTGCCCCATTTGGGCGGTGAGCCAGCTCTGCTGGCGATTACCCTCCGGCAGCGCGGTATCGTAGGAGTCGTAAGGAGCGATGAGATAGCCCGCCTGTTTGGCAAGTTCAATCCCCTGCGGCACGGCAAAGCCCGCAGTCCACTGGGGCAGCCCCAGCCAGAGTTTTGGTAGTCCAGCCTGTTTGAGGGCGGCGATCATCTTGGTCGAGCTGCCATCACCCCAGCTTTGCGGCTCGTTGAGCGCAGCGCCCAGTTGCGTGGCCGCCAGCCCACGCCGGGCAGCGAAATCGGCCGGTTGCCGACCCGGATGGCGCAGCGCCAGCGCCTGCTCTACCCCGGCCAACACCAAATTTTGCAGGTAGCGATTGCGCTCAAGATCGGGCGCCTGCAGCGCCGTTTTGCTCTCCTCCTTGAGCCAGTCGGCGGGGATCAGGCGGCGCAGCGCGGGCCAGCTCTTCACATCCTGTGGCACCAGCAGTCGCTCGCCCCAGAGGTAGAGGTGAGAGGCGCCGATCAGCCGTTTGCCATCCGGCACCGCCGCCAGCTTGCTCTCGAGCGAGACCAGCTCGCCCCGCTCCTGCAACCAGCTGCGATAGGCCTTGGCCGCCGCCAGCCAGTCATTGCCCGGTTGCAGCGACACCACCACCTCATAGGGGTCAGCCAGATTGAGGCGGTTGACGCTATGGGTCGCGGTAAGGGCAATGCCATTTTGCTTGGGTGCAAAGGTGAGCCGGTTGTTGAAGGGGTTGGCAAAGAGGATCGCCAGCTGCTGATCACCGTAATCCAGCCCAACCAGTGGCAGGGTGAGATTTTCGGTGGTGTTGATCCCCTGATACTCCTGCGCCAGCGCCTTGCGCCACGCAGTGTGCGTAGCCGGAATGCGAAATCCCTCGTGGATCGGCAGCATCAGCGCCTGCGCCCCTGCCGGTACCCGCGGCCACACCAGCTCGCCAGCACTCGCGCGGCTCAGGGTGAGGATCAGACGGTTACCCTCAAGGCGAGCCAAGGCCCGCATCTCACCATCGGCGCGGATCAGCCAGCTGGCACGTTCCCCCTCCTGTTGCAAGGCGGTGACCGGCTGAAGCGGGCCGGGAGAAGAGATGGCAAGGTGCTTGCCCGATGGCAGCACAGCCTCGGCCGCCAGGGTGGCGGGATCCAGCTCGATGCGCCACTGATCGTTGGCAAGGGTCAGCGCCTCGGCAGGCAGGGAGAACAGCGGCGCCAACAGCAGCAGCGGGCGGATCCGGCTCGTTAGCACGGGAAGAAGAGTCATGGTCGGTGATTCCTGATAACACACGGGAATCGCCATTTCAGCAGATTGGCCGCCTGCGATTGTCAGGCCAATGTCAGGATTGCGTGCAACTGACCATCACGACGACCATTACTCAACCGGCCCAGCCTGACTGTGGCTTAGCTGCAACACCAGCTGGCCACGCTGGCTGGTCTGCACCAGCGAAAGGGTACGCCAGCTGTCGGGCGTAGCGGTTGGCCAGTTCACCGGCTCATCGGGCGCAATCCGGTGCCACCAGAGCAGGGAGTATTGCGGGCGAGCCAGCACCGCCTGATCGAGCCAGAGCGGCGTGCAGGCCGCAGGATTGACGGGGAGATTGGCTACCGCCTGCGGCGAGCGGGAGAGCCAGTCCAGATCCTGCACCGCAGGCAGCGACAACGCCACCTGCCACTCCTTGCCCGCCACCGTCAGCCGCAGCTGATAGAGTCCGGCTGGTAAAGGCGTCGGCAGATCGGCCCCCACGACCCGAACCCCTTTATTCTCTTCCGCCTCCCACTGGGCACCTGCCAGTCGGTCACGGCCAGCGGGATCGATAAGTTCAGCGGCGGTGATGGGCCCCTCGCCGGTCAGCTGCACCCGATAGTCCCGCAACAGTGGCGCATCGCGCTGGATCAGCTCAAGGCGCAGCTCGCTCACCCCATCAGGCAGAGTGAGCGGGAAATCCTTGCCGCAGTGTTGGGCACTCAGCGCGGCCAGCATCCCCTGCCAGCTACGGCGCTCGGCATCATTTGTGAGGGCGGGCCATGCCTGCTGCAAAGATTGCCAGGCGTGCCGGTTATCCCCCTGTAACAGCGCCAAAGTAGCCGGTTGCAGCGGATCGGCACGTTCAGTTGCCATAACGCAGCCAGCGCTTAGAGCCAACAACAGAGCAGCCAGCGTTGCGCGCTTCACGCTGTCACCTCCAGCCGGTAGCCGATGCCGCGCACCGTCTCGATGGCCAGTCCGGGCAGCTTCTGGCGCAGCTGCAGAATATGGGTATCGATGGTGCGGGTGGAGGGAAACGCCTGATAGCCCCACACCCGGTTGAGGATCTCCTCCCGGCTCAGCACCCGCCCCGCCATCCGCACCAGCAAGGTGAGCAGGGCAAACTCGGTGGGGGTAAAACTCACCTCCGCATCCTGCCAGCTCGCCTGCATCCGGGCGGGATGAAGCTGCAAGCCGCCCACTGCCTGAGTGCCATCCCCCAGCTGACGCAACTGGGCCCGGATCCGCGCCAGCAGCTCGTCGTGGGAGAAGGGTTTGGTCAGGTAGTCGCGCGCCCCCGCATCGAGCCCGGCCACCCGATCGCTAACCTCCACCCTTGCGGTGAGCACGATCACCGGCAGCGCCTTGCGCGCCAGCCACTGGGGCAGCCAGTCGAGGGCATCCCCCTCCGGCATGGTGCGATCCAGCAGCACCAGATCCGCCGCCAGCCACTGCTGCTCTGCCGCAGTCAGGGTGTCGCACCAGAGGCAGCAATACCCCTCACGGGTCAGATAGCGTTGCAGATTCTCCGCCAATAGCGCCTCGTCTTCGACAAGCAGGATGGTCTTCATGATTCGGTGTCGCTCCAGAGTTGGCAGGGCAGCGTCAGGGTAAAGGTAGTGGGCGGGCCGGATAGGGCGAGACGCCCGCCAAGACGACGCAGCAGATGGTGCACGATGGCAAGTCCCAGACCCAACCCCTCGGCACGGGCACCGCGGTGCAGCAGGGTGGCGAGCCGGTAATTTGGCAGCTCGCCACCATCGCTGACTGCGAGGATCAAACGCCCCGCCTGCCAGCTGGCACAGATCCGAACCGGTGCACGGCCATGCTGGCTGGCGTTGCGCAGCAGGTTGTCGAGGGCGAGATCGAGCCAGTAGAAGGGGAGCGCCAGAGTCATCTCCCGCTCAAGGCAGAAGGTGGCGTCATGCCGCTCGCAGGCCAGGGTGAACCACTCGGTGAGACTGACCGCCACCCGCTCATCTTCGAGGGTCTCTGCCGCCAGATAGTGGCGACTAGCCTGCGCCAGTTGATGCAGACGGGCGACACTGCCCAGCAGCTGACCCACGCTCTGCTGGGTGGAAGGGGGTAGCCGGTCGAAATCGTGGCGCAGCTCCTCGCTGATGCCGGAGAGCGCCATGATAGGGGTACGCAGCTCGTGGGTCAGCATCTGCAATGCGACACGCCGCTCCCGCAGCAGGCGCCAGCGCTGCCAGCTGGCCCACCCCAGCAGCAGGATGAAACCAAGAGAGCTGGCCAGCGCCAGCCACTGCCAGTGCAGCGTGGGGCGCTCGTTGAGGCAGATCCCCCCAACCCGCTCCTGGCAGGAGCCATCGACCCGGCTATCCAGCGTCACGCCAAGCCGCTCGGCTAGCGGCTGCCACTGCCCTGCGCCATAGCGGTGCCACTGCCCATCGGCAAGCACCCAGATCTGACCGGATTGCAGCAGCCAGCGCTCCCCCCGCAACAGGGCATCGAGGTTGTCATTATCGAGCTCGCCGAGCTGCCCCAACAGATCTCGCCGCTCCCGCACATGGAGCAGAGCATCGAGCCCGGCGGACGGATGACCAGCCTGCCAGCGCGCCGCGCTGGAGCCGCCAAGCGGATAGATGGGGTGAGCGGCAAACCAGCGGATCGAGGGCGTAGCCCTTTGGCCGCAAAGCGCTCGCAGCAGTGGCAGCCACTCGGCGGGCAAGTCATTCTCTGTCCCGCACTCCTGCTGATAGCGATAGATGGCCTGCAACTGACGCAACGGGTAGCGCAGCCAAGCGGGATGAAGAGAGTCGGGAGCGATCAGGCGACGGTCGAGCCGCTGCACCTCGTCAAGAGGCAGCGCCTGTTCGGGAGCCTGCCTGGCCAGCTCGCCCGCCAGACGCTCCGCCAGCGGCCCGGCCAGCACGGGATACGCCATGCTGTAGCAGATCAGGGAGCAGAGCAGCAGGATCAGGCGCATGGGTTCAACTCGAGATGACTCCGGATGAAGACACAGCAGAGCACTGCGCCATAAAAAATGTCAGCGCCATTTTTCAATGGCGCTGACATCCGGTCAACCGCTAACGGCATTGGCGCGGCTCCCGCCAGCCCATATGAACCGTCACTATTTGAACAGTCCCTTGAGCAACTGGTCGGCCACCCCTTTGACGGCCTCATTGTCGGCCTTGTCCCCCAGCAGCTTCTTGAGGCCGCGTTCGGCCTCCTTACGTGCCTTATCCTCCAGCAGCTTGTTGTTGCTGAGCAGAGCCTTCACATCGAGCTGATAGCTGGGAGCCTGCCAGTGGCCGCCGATCCGCACCGGAATGGTGATCTCCTTCAGCTCGTCCACATCCTTACCCCCTTGCCCCTTGCTGCTCTCGACGATGGAGGTAAGGAACAGGAAGTTGAGGCTCTCCGGCACCAGCGCCGTCTGCCCCTCCCCCTTGACCCGCAAGGCGGGGGCAAAGAGCTGGATGTCGTTGCTGCGGGCGATGCCGTCGGCAATCTGGAAGCTGGCGGTGAGGGCGCTGAAGTCGGTCTTGCGCGCCTCCTTCACCTGCTCGGCCCCCTTGCCGCTGAGGGAAGCCCGCGCCTCGCGGATCATCTCCGGCAGGTTGATGCCGTGCAGGGCACCGTCGCTCAGTTTCAAGGTAACCTTGCCCTGCATCCCGTTGCGCAGTGCAAGCGCGGAGAGACCACGGCCCTGCACCTGCACATCGAGATCGCCCTTGCCCTCCAGCAGATCACTCTGAGCCAGAGCCTGCAACAAGGGACGAATGTTCACTCCGGCCACCTGCTTGTGCACCTTGTAGGTGGCGGGCTGCTGGCGCGTGTCGAGTACCCCGTTCGCGTTTACCTGACCACCTGCCACGGTCGCGCTGAACTGTTTGAGCGTCAGCAGCCCTTTGGCCAGAGCCACCTGCAGATCGACAGCACCGAGATCCAACCCTTTCAGACGCAGGCTGCCGAGTTGCAGCCGACCATCCAGATCCACCCCTTTGAGAGCGCCCAGATCCGGTTCGACCGCGGAGAGGGCTTCGCTCTTGCCGGTTACCGCTTTATTGCCACTTGCAGCTGTGCTGGCAACACCGGCCCTCGGTTTGTCCTCTTTCACCTGCGCAGGTGTGGTCGGTACCGATTTGGCGAGCCATTTGTCGAGATCCAGCTTCTCCCCCTTGAGATCGAAGCTGATTGTGGGAACAGCGCCAAGCTGCACGGTTCCATCGCCACTCAACAGTGCCTCATCGGCACTCATCACCAGCTTGCTCAGGGTAATCAACTGCTTGTCGAGCTCGGCACGGGAAAACCCGGCCAGTTTCAGCTTCATCTGCGGGCGCGGCAGCGCATCTCCTTCCAGCGCTGCCGTCAGCAGTACATCGGAGAGCTCGGCCAGCTTCATCTCCTTGTCGAGCCGTCCCTTGAGCGTTCCTTCCAGCGAGCCAGCCAGTAAAGCTTGCTGCCCCTCTACCTTGGCGCCTTTCAGCGCCAACGTGAGGTTGCTCCACTCACCCAGGGCCAATCGGTCCCCCTTGATGGAGAAACTATCGAGTCGCAGGGACGGGTCACTCAGGCTGCCACTGAGGCTCAGATCTTTCAGTTCACTGGCCATCACCTCCTGCGCCAGCTTGATCTGGGTCTGCCCTTTAACATCGAAAGCGAGCTTGTCGGCACTCCCCTTGGCGGCCAGCGTCACGGGTACCCACTGACCGGTGGCCAGCTGCCCCATATCGAGATCGAGGCGATCCAGTCGCAGCGAGGTGCCGCTGCGATCATCCTGTATCCGCGCACTGGCCTGGGAGAGCGCGACACCCTGCAAGCTGATCTGCCAAGGCTTGCTATCAGCGGTTGGCGCAGGGGTTGCGGGGACGACCGGTTCGCTTGCGTCAGCAGCGGCATCCTTGAACAGTCCGCTCAGATTGGAGCTGCCATCCACCTTGGTCTGGATAAAGAGATGGGCGCCACTCAGGGTCACCTTGCCGATCTCCAGGCGATGGGAGAGCAGCGGCAACAGGGCAACCGAGGCCTCCCCCTGTTCGAAACGAACCAGATCTGGCTCGGCAAAACCGGCCGGATTACGCAAGGCGACCTTTTCCAGCGAGAGGCCGAGACTCGGCCAGAAACGCCAGTCAATCTCCCCCGCCATCACCAGTTCGCGCCCCGTGCTCTTGCGCACCTGTTCAGCCAGTTGGGGCTTGAATTGATTGGGGTCGATGAGGCTTATCAGCGTCACTATGGCCAGCAAGGCCGCCACGGCGATGCCGAGCAAGATGAGAACTATCTTCTTCACGATATGCTCCTTGAATCCGGATCCACTGCAGACTATACCACTCACCGTCTGACGAATGGCGTCTGCGGGACAAAAGCGGACAAGGATGAGACAGGGATGGTCGCTGCCAATCCCCATCGTCATCAGCAGGGATCAAGCTTGCAAAGAGGATTGCTGCAGCCGCGCCATCGCGGTGCGCGTCGATTCGAAAGCAAAGCGGGACATGGGGATATCGCTGATCTTCTGCCACTGGCAGGCGGCCACATCGTCAGCTGGCTGGATGACCGGTTTTTCACTCAGCTTGATGGCAAAGAAGGTGTCACAGGTGTGATAGGTGATGCCATCGTAGGGATAGATATTGGGGAAGGAACCGAGATAGGTACAAGGATGAGCGCTGACATCGAGCCCCAGCTCCTCCTGCAACTCGCGCACCAGCGCCCCCTCCAGCGACTCGCCGGGATCGACAAATCCCCCCGGCAGATCCAGCAACCCCTTGCCAGGATTACGGGCACGCACCGCAACCAGCACCTCGTCCTGCCAGCAAAGCGCCACCATCACAGCCGTCGCCACATTCTGGAAAAAATGAAAACCGCAGCCACAGCGAAACTCTTTAGGGCTGACGCTCTGCAGGGTTTGACCGCCGCATTTTGGACAAAACATGGGCTATCTCCGACGAAATAAAGCACCATTTTACGCCGTTGGGGTCAATTTCTATGAGTAAAACAGACAGGGAGGATAAGGTGTTCAGGTAAAAGAGGGGGTAAAGAAGGTCAATTATCAGCCAAAACACTGAATTTCAGCCAATAAAAAACTCCGCTCGATGAGCGGGGTTTTTTGTATTGGGTGCCTGGCAGTGTCCTACTCTCGCATGGCGAATGCCACACTACCATCGGCGCTACCGCGTTTCA
>NZ_JBFODN010000153.1:0-3825 GCF_040908345.1 Aeromonas sp. R3-1 | reverse complement strand
CCCCCGACTGTCTATGCCACCCGCCTTGGTGTAGTATTGTAATTTAATAACAAAAACCACCCAGATGGTTTGCAAACGGGTGCATCGAGCCATGGGCTTGATGGGGCAGAATCTCAAGTCATATCAACTTCATATTGGAGTCTTTCATGCCTAGACGTACAAAGATTGTAACCACACTCGGTCCGGCTACCGACCGCGAAGGGATCCTCGAAGGGATCATCCGCGCCGGGGCTGACATGGTGCGGATGAACTTCTCTCACGGCACTGCTGAAGACCATATCCTGCGCGCCAATCAGGTGCGTGACATTGCTGCCAAGCTCGGTCGTCACGTTGCCATCATGGGTGATCTGCAAGGCCCGAAAATCCGTGTTTCCACTTTCAAGGATGGCAAAATCTATCTGGCCATCGGTGACAAGTTCATTCTCGACGCGGCACTCGGCAAGGGTGAAGGTTGCCAGGAGCAGGTTGGCATCGATTACAAGAGCCTGCCAGACGATGTGGTACAGGGCGACATCCTGCTGCTGGACGATGGCCGTGTACAGCTGAAGGTCGAGCAGGTTGAAGGCACCCGCATTCACACCACGGTGACCGTGGCCGGGCCGCTCTCTAACAACAAGGGCATCAACAAAAAAGGGGGTGGTCTCTCCGCTCCGGCCCTGACCGAGAAGGACAAGGAAGACATCAAGACTGCTGCCCGCATGAATGTGGACTATCTGGCTGTCTCCTTCCCGCGCTGTGGCGATGATCTGCGCTACGCCCGCGAGTTGGCCCGCGAAGCCGGTTCCAATGCCAAGATCGTGGCCAAGGTTGAGCGCGCCGAAACAGTCGCCACCGATGAGGCGATGGAAGACATCATCCTCGGATCCGATGCTGTGATGGTCGCCCGTGGCGATCTGGGTGTCGAGATCGGTGACCCCGAGCTGGTTGGTGTACAGAAGAAGCTGATCCGCCACTCCCGTCGCCTGAACCGCGTGGTGATCACCGCGACCCAGATGATGGAGTCGATGATCAACGCGCCGCTGCCGACTCGTGCAGAGGTCATGGACGTGGCCAACGCCGTGCTGGATGGTACCGATGCGGTGATGCTCTCCGCCGAGACTGCCGCTGGTCAGTTCCCCATCGAGACCGTGACCTCCATGGCTAGCGTCTGTGTCGGTGCCGAGAAGCACCCGAGCCTGAACGTCTCCAACCACCGCATGAGCTACACCTTCACTTCCGTTGAAGAAGCTGTAGCCATGTCCACCATGTATGCGGCCAACCACCTGGAAGGGGTGAAGGCGATCGTGGCACTGACCGAGTCCGGCACCACTCCGCTGCTGATGTCCCGTATCAGCTCCGGTCTGCCGATCTTTGCTATGTCTCCCCACAACAAGACCTTGGCCTGGACCAATCTCTACCGTGGCGTCACCCCGGTGATGTTTGACGGTGACGAGACCAAACCGGTCTACGAAGTGTGTCGCGACGCGCTGGCCGTGCTCAAGGAGAAGGGGCTGCTGCAGAGCGGCGACATGGTGCTGCTGACTCACGGTGACAAGATGGAAACCGTGGGCAGTACCAACACCTGCAAGGTGATGATGGTCGAATAAGCCCGTCCGGTTTTACTCTGCTTAACAAGGCTGCTCCTCTTTGATGAGCAGCCTTTTTGTTAACCGCTATCGGGCTGTAGCGGGATAAACAGGACTCAATGATTGCTTAACCGGATTCCCCTTCCGATAATGCGGGAGTGATTTTCAGCGGGTAGCCTGTTGTAGGTGATCGTCCCTGGTAACCCAGACACTCGACAATACGGGAGTGAAAAAATGAACAAGCGTAACTGGTTGCTGGCCCTGTCACTGAGTCTGGCCTTCTCACCCTGTTATGCCGATTGGGCCAAGCTCAAGGCCGCAGCGTCCGATCTGGGAGCGGCAGTGAGTGAGACCAGCAAGGAGGTGTGGCAGGATGTCAGCGATTTTTCCAAAAAGAGCTGGGCTTCCATCTCGGCCTGGGGGGAGGATGCCTTCAATACCGCCGGGGTCTGGACCGACAAGAGCATCGCGACCGGCAAGGAGTGGCTGAAGGCGGCCGACAAGGAGCTCAACGAGATGCTCAACCCCAAGACGGCGAAAGAGGCGAGGATCGCGCTCAATACCATGGCCGACACTGCGCTGATCCGGTTGTTCAACGAGCAGCCATCAGCCAAGTTGTTGTTTGACAAGGCTTATGGCTATGCAGTGTTCGATTCGCGCAAGTTCTCCCTGATGCTGCATACCAATCAGGGGGCCGGGGTGGCGGTCAATCGCAAAACCGGCAAGCACACCTATATGAAGATGTTTGGTGCGGGTCTGGCGGCCGGGATTGGTGGCAAGTTCTATCAGCAGGTGATCCTGTTTGAAGACAAGGCCAGATTCGATGCCTTCGTGACTCAGGGTTGGGAGGCCACCTCCGAAGTGGGCGTGGTGGCCGGCAAGGAGAGCGCCGAGCTTACCGCCAAATACAATGGCGGCATGGCCATCTACCAGATTGGCGAGAAGGGCTTGCTGCTCGATGCCAATATCTCCGGCTCCAAGTACTGGATTGACAAGAACTTGACTGAAACGAGCCGCTAATCCCGCCGTTATCGGTTGCTCACTGCACGCCATGCGCTTGTCGTGATCTCGCAAACAGGCCCGCAATGCGGGCCTGTTTGTTCTCTCGGTGTCAGTGGGCTGAATAGACCTGCTTGCCCTTGAACATGGTCCAGAGCACCTTGGTCTCCTTGAGCTCTTCGCTTGCTACCTGTTCCAGATTGCGATCCAGCAAGATCAGGTCAGCACTCTTGCCCGCGCTGATGGAGCCAATCTCTTTCTCCCGTCCAATTACCTTGGCGGCGTTGAGGGTATAGGCCTGCAAGATGGCCTGACGGCTGATCTGCTCGCTGGCGGGGGGCAGCAAGCCAAGCTCACCTTGGCGGGTGATCGCGGTATACATGGTGAGGAAAGGGTTGGGGCTGGAGACCGGCCAGTCACTGGCACCGGCGATAATGGCGCCGCTTTGCAGCAAGCTGCCTGCCGGATAGAGGCGGGCTAGCAGTGCCGGAGGCACTTTTCCCTCAAGCAACAGGGTGGTCGCCACGTTTTTCCCGGCCCACAACAGTTGCATCGATGTGGCCACATTGAGCGGTTTGAAGCGGGCAATGCTGGCCGGGCTCACCACCTCCAGATGGGTGATGCTGTGCAGCAAGCGGTGATCCTGATTGTGGGCCCGGGCATAGGCGATGGCATCGAGGGATTCTCGGACGGCCCGATCGCCGATGGCATGAAAGTGAGCGATAAGTTGATGGGCATCCGCGGTGCGGATCAGCTCGTTAAAACGCTGTTTGTCCAGATCGTCCTTGCCGCTGTAACCGGGACGGTTGAGGTAGGGCTCGCTCAACTTGGCGGTCTGGGATGGATACTCGATGACACCATCTTGCAGGATCTTTATCCCCACCAGTTTCACGTCCGGGGCATCTTGAAACTGCTGTTGCAGCGCCAATACGTCATCAATGATGGCGGGTGATGCATGTATCCCCACCAGTGCCAGTGCGGATACATGTCCGGTCAGCTTGCCTTCCCGGGAGAGCATGCTGTACGCCGGCAGCAGGCCGGTATCGCGGCGATCCGGCTCGGCGTTGAAGATGGGGGCGAGGGGGCGAATGTTGCTGATAGGGTCCATCCAGGCGGTAATGCCCACCTGATTGAGCTGTTTGGCGGCGGTCATGATGGCCTTGGCAATGGCTCTGTCCCAATTACGTGTTGAAAGGCTAATCTTGAAGTAGGCCATCACCTTGAGGTCTACCATCATGGATACCCCAGCCTTTCAACACCT
>NZ_JBFODN010000152.1:0-2420 GCF_040908345.1 Aeromonas sp. R3-1 | reverse complement strand
GCCTTCGTCAACTTCAAGTTCTTCACCGTCTGATGTGACGACGATACCTGCAATGCCAAATGCCGGTCACCTGACCGGCATTTTTTATGGGCGCTATTTATATCGACAGAGATTCCCACCACCTCCCCGTCACACTTTCCTTGGCTTGAAAACGTAACCATTTGAACTGATGTCACAAATCGGCATTTTGCCGATCCAAGGCGCGCTTTGCTGCTCCTAGAATGGGCCCTTGTCCGAACTGCCCTGCTCAAGGAATGGCTTATGCGTCGTGCTCATCACTTATCCCCTCTCTGGCTTGCCCTGCTGGCCGCCCCTCTGTTCATCCAACAGGCGATGGCCACCCCCGAGGTTCGCCTCTACGTGGATGGTCAACCGGTGGCGGCCCCGATCGCGCTGGATAAGGGCATGGTGGAGCTGACCCACACGCTCGCTAAGGGGAGCCACCAGATCCGCATCAGCGACGCAGGCAACAGTTGTGGCACCAGCTTTGGCCCGAGCGAGAGCAAGCCGCTCCCCTTCGGCACCGCCCAGCCCATGGACAAATGCAGCAAGGATCAGAGCTTTACCCTGCGGGTGATGCTGGCCGGGGAGTATCAGTTCACCTTCAACCCAGATACCCCGAGCCTCAAGGTGCTGCGGGCGACCAAGAAGAGCGAGTTCAAGCGCCAGCCACCAGAAGAGCCCTGCATCAGCTGGGATGGCGGCCCGGTCACTGTGTCCCTGACAGGGGTCTGGCCCGACGGCACCCGACTGAGGGATGCCTACTCGAAACAGGAGGCGGTGGTCAAACAAGGCAAACTGACCCTGACCCCGAGTAAAGAGAGCGGCGGCCTGCTGCTGCTCGAGCCGGTCAAGGCAGCCAAGCCAGCACCATTCAGCTGGGATCAGGCGAGCGTCTATTTCCTGCTGACCGATCGCTTCCACAACGGCGACCCCGCCAACGACCACAGCTTCGGCCGCCAGAAGGATGGTCAGGATGAGGTAGCCACCTGGCACGGCGGTGACTTCAAGGGGCTGACCGAGAAGCTCGACTACATCAAGAGCCTCGGCATGAACGCCATCTGGATCACCCCCATGGTGGAGCAGGTGCACGGCTTTATCGGCGGTGGCGAGCAGGGCAACTTCCCCTTCTACGCCTACCACGGCTACTGGGCGCTCGACTTCACCAAGATTGACCCCAACTACGGCAATGAAGAGAGCCTGAAAACCCTGGTGGACGAGGCCCACAAGCGCGGCATGCGGATCATCCTCGACGTGGTGATGAACCACGCCGGTTACGCTACCCTCGCCGACTTGCAAGATCTGGGGCTCACCGAGCTAACTCAGAACAGCAGCAAACTGCCGACCGTCTGGAACCAGTGGCGCCCGAGCGGCGGTCTCAACTGGCATGGCTACAACCAGTTCATCGACTATCAATCACCCGCGTGGAACAAGTGGTGGAGTGGTGACTGGGTGCGCGCCGGTCTGCCCGACTACCCACAGCCAGGCACCGACGATGTGACCGGCTCGGTGGCGGGGCTGCCGGACTTTCTCACCGAATCGACCAAACCGGTAGGGCTGCCGCCGTTGCTGGCGGCAAAAAAAGATACCAAGGCCAAGGCGCTGCCCAACGCCACCGTGAGCGACTACCTGATCGCCTGGCACACCGACTGGGTGCGCCGCTTTGGCATCGACGGCTTCCGCGCCGACACCGTCAAGCATCTGGAGCCCGAAGTGTGGGCCAAGCTCAAGCAGGCGGGCACCGCTGCGCTCAAGGAGTGGAAGACAGCCAACCCGGGCAAGGCCCTCGACGATCTGCCCTTCTACATGGTGGGTGAGGTGTGGGATCACGGGGTAGCCAAGGATTTCTGGTATCAGAACGGTTTCGACTCCCTGATCAACTTCGACTATCAGCGCGAGTTCGCACTGTCACAGGCCCAGTGCATGGCCAGCGCCGAGCCCACCTATGCCAGCTACGCCAGTCGCATCAATCAGGATCCCGAGTTCAACGTGTTGAGCTACATCAGCTCCCACGACACCAAGCTGTTCTTTGGCGACTATCAGGATGTGCCGCTACAGCGCCGGGTCGCCAACAGCTTTATGCTGCTGCCGGGCGGCATCCAGCTCTACTACGGCGACGAGTCCGGCCGGGGGCTGGCCAAGGATGGAGGGGTGTTCGATCAGGCGTTGCGCTCGGACATGAACTGGCAGGAGCTGGCCAGCGGAGACAAGGCTGAGCTGGTCAAGCACTGGCAGCAACTGGGCCAGTTCCGCGACGCCCATCCGGCCATTGCGGCAGGCAGTCACCAGAAACTCTCGGATGCCCCCTACGCCTTCGTGCGGGAGAAGGGGGATGACAAGGTGGTGGTGGTCTTTGCCGGTCGGCAGAAGTAACTCTTGAGCCACATTCACCAGCAACAGAGAGGGGAGCCACTGGCTCC
>NZ_JBFODN010000151.1:0-21039 GCF_040908345.1 Aeromonas sp. R3-1 | reverse complement strand
AGCGTTACGGAAAAGGCGTAAATATCAAAACATGTTTGCATGAGGCGCTGGGGCGCCCCATGCAACACGTAATTGGGACATAGCCTTTTTTATTGCTCTTCAAGCCGTTGCCTGCCTCACAGAATTCGCGTCGCCGCTTACCTTTTGCATCGAATCAAGTATACTTGTGCGCGAATTTAAAGAGCCAAATTGTAAAAAGGAAATTCACGTGAATCCTATTGTAAAGTCATTCCAGTACGGTCAACACACCGTCACTCTGGAAACCGGTGTGATGGCCCGTCAAGCCACTGCGGCCGTTATGGTCAGCATGGACGATACCTGCGTATTTGTGACCGTAGTCGGCAAGAAAGAGGCCGATCACGGCCGTGATTTCTTCCCGCTGACCGTCAACTACCAGGAGCGTACCTATGCTGCTGGTCGTATCCCGGGTGGTTTCTTCCGTCGTGAAGGCCGTCCGAGCGAAGGCGAGACCCTCATCTCCCGTCTGATCGACCGTCCTATTCGTCCGCTGTTCCCGGAAGGCTTCCTCAATGAGGTTCAGGTCGTTGCGACCGTAATGTCCGTGAATCCGGCCGTATCCCCCGACATCGTTGCCATGATCGGTGCCTCTGCTGCACTGGCCATCTCCGGTATCCCATTTGGCGGCCCGATCGGTGCTGCTCGCGTGGGTTACATGAACGGTCAGTATGTGCTGAACCCGACCACTACCGAACTGCCGCAGAGCGATCTGGATCTGGTAGTTGCCGGTACTGCCAATGCTGTGCTGATGGTTGAGTCCGAAGCGGCCATCCTTTCCGAAGAAGTGATGCTGGGCGCCGTGGTATACGGTCACGAGCAGATGCAGACCGTGATCAATGCGATCAACGAGTTTGCCGCTGCCGTCGGCACCAAGCCGTGGGACTGGACTCCGCCTGCCGTCAACGAAGCGCTGAAAGCCAAGGTTGCCGAGCTGGCGAGCGCCGAGCTGGGTGAAGCCTACCGCATCACCGAGAAGGCAGTTCGTTACGAAACCATCGCGGCCATCAAGGGTCGTGTGGTTGAGCAAGTTATCGCTTCCGGCGTGGAAGAAGATGCCAAGAAGATCGGCGAAGAGTTCCACAGCCTGGAAAGCCGCATCGTTCGTGGTCGCGTAGTACGTGGTGAGCCGCGTATCGATGGTCGCGATCCGGAAATGATCCGCGCCCTGAGCGTAGGTACCGGTATTCTGCCCCGTGCCCACGGTTCTGCCCTGTTCACCCGTGGTGAAACTCAGGCCATCGTGGTCGCCACTCTGGGTACCGAGCGTGACGCCCAGAACATCGACGAGCTGACCGGCAACCGTGCCGATCGCTTCATGCTGCACTATAACTTCCCACCATACTGTGTCGGTGAGACCGGCATGATGGGTAGCCCGAAGCGTCGTGAAATCGGTCACGGCCGTCTGGCCAAGCGCGGCGTTGCTGCCGTGATGCCGAGCGCCGCCGAGTTCCCGTACGTGGTGCGCGTGGTCTCTGAAATTACCGAATCCAACGGCTCCTCCTCCATGGCGTCTGTCTGTGGTTCCTCTCTGGCGCTGATGGATGCCGGTGTGCCGATCAAGGCCTCCGTTGCCGGTATCGCCATGGGGCTGGTGAAGGAAGAAGAAGGTTTCGTCGTGCTGTCCGACATCTTGGGTGACGAAGATCACCTGGGCGACATGGACTTCAAAGTAGCCGGTACCACCGAAGGTGTGACCGCGCTGCAGATGGACATCAAGATCGAAGGCATCACCAAAGAGATCATGGAGATTGCTCTGAAGCAAGCTCGTGGCGCTCGTCTGCACATCCTGAAAGTGATGGATGAAGCTATCCAGGCTCCGCGTGCCCAGATCTCCGATTTTGCACCGCGTATCCACACCATCAAGATCAATCCTGAGAAGATCAAGGACGTGATCGGTAAGGGTGGTTCAGTGATCCGTGCGCTGACCGAAGAGACCGGCACCAACATCGAGCTGGATGATGACGGTACTGTACGTATCTCCGCCGTGGCCAACGAAGCCGCCATGGAAGCGATCCGTCGCATCGAGGCTATCACCGCCGAGATCGAAGTGAACCGCATCTATGAAGGTAAAGTTGTTCGTCTGGCCGATTTCGGTGCATTCGTCAACATTCTGCCGGGCAAAGATGGTCTGGTACACATCTCCCAGATCACCGACGCTCGCGTGCAGAACGTGGCTGACCACCTGACCATCGGTGACGTGGTCAAGGTGAAGGTACTGGAAGTGGACCGTCAGGGCCGCGTACGTCTCTCCATCAAGGAAGCGAACGCCCCGACCGAAGCGGCTGCACCTGCTGCTGACTCCGCTCCGGCCGCTGAAGAAGCGCCTGCTGCAGAGTAATCTGCTCGCCTGATACCGGATTGGTTCCGGTTGATGTAAAAAGTCCGGCTCCCCTTGGGTGGGGAGCCGGACTTTTTTATGGCAAGATCAGCTGCGGCTGGTTGACATCTGGCAACTGTTGGCAACTGCTATCCGGCAGATAGATCTCCCCTGGCTCCCAAGTTGGCGCACCAGATTGCCCCATTCGGTCAATAGCCACTGATTGGTAGCGAACAAAAACGACTGTTGGGCCGAGGCATCTGCAGCCACAGGGCAAACAGGGTGATATGACGACTCATAAGAGGGTTAGCGCTCCTGCTCGTAGCCCAGCAGATCGCCGGGCTGGCATTTGAGTTCACGGCAGATGGCCTCCAGAGTGGAGAAGCGCACCGCCTTGGCGTGGCCATTCTTGAGGATCGAGAGGTTGGCCTCGGTGATGTCGATGCGCTGGGCCAGCTCGCGGGCGGTCATTTTGCGCTCTGCCAGCAGGGCATCGAGGCGGATGATAATGGGCATACGTTCCTCACACCGTCAGTTGCTGTTCATCGGCCAGCAGTTTGGCCTCGCGCATGACCAGTGCCAGCGCCAGTACGATCAGTCCCGCCAGCAGTACCCGGAAATCTGAGGTACTCAGCGCTATGGTACCGAGTACTTCCGGGCCTCTCATGGTGAGCACCGTATCCAGCAAGGGGGTCAGGATCAATTCGACCAGGAAGGTTGTACAGAGCAGCACTCCGATCTGCCGATAGCGGCGGATCTGCTCGAAGGTGAAGAGCAGACCGGCGCGGTAGCCACGAAACAGCTGGCGCAGTTGCCACAGCATCATCATAAAGACCAGATCCGGCAACAGCTGTACCAGGGTGCCGAGCAGCCGGGTGGAGAAGTGAAGGGGATAGTCGGCAGGATGGATGCCGGGGCGGCTCAAGATGGTGTTGAGCTTCTCCTGCAGAAAATCGGCGCCACCGAAGGGGGTCCACACCTCCAGCAAGGTGATCAAAGGGGTCGCCAGCAGTGCCAGCAGTAGCAGCCATTCGATCAGCATGCTCGAGCGTTCGAGTTTGTTGGAGATCATCTCATTCCTCACTGTGATGGTTTTATCTGAAAGGTAAAGTTTATCGTTTATCAATATTCACATCGGCAATGTTTATTGTTTTACGATATACAGTCAAGATAAAACTTATTGAAAAACGATAATTCCAATCTGTCCGAAGGGGATGACTTTTGGCTGCTGCCTCTCTAGACTGGCGAGGCTGTATACAAAAACTCAACATGGACAAGGAGTTATCGATGCACCAGGGATGGCTGCTGATCGGATTGTCGCTCACCTATCTGGGGCTGCTCTTTCTTATCGCCTTCGTGGCAGACAAGCACAAACGGCACCGTCTCAAGGGGCAACCGCTGCTCTACAGCCTGTCGCTGGCGGTCTACTGCACCTCCTGGACCTTCTTCGGCACCGTGGGGCAGGCGAGTGAATCCCCCTGGTCGCCAGTGCCCATCTACCTTGGCCCCATGCTGGTCTTTCTGTTTGGCTGGCGGCTGCTGGCGCGCCTTATTCTGGTGGCCAAGCGCGAGCACATCACCTCCATCGCCGACTTTATCGCCGCCCGTTACGGCAAATCCCAGCGGCTCGCCATGGTGATCGCCCTTATCGCCATCATGGGGATCCTCCCCTATCTGGTGTTGCAGCTCAAAGCCATCGTCACCGGGCTGGATCTGCTGATGGTCAACAGCGGCGGCATCAGCCCGACCAGCAATACCAGCGAGCTGGCGCTCGGGGTCACTCTGCTGCTGGCGCTGTTCAGCATCCTGTTCGGTACTCGCCATCTCGATGCCACCGAGCACCACAGGGGGATGGTGGTGGCCATCGCCTTCGAGTCGGTGGTCAAATTGCTGGCCTTTATCGCGGTGGGAGGCTTCGCCCTCTGGCTGATCCTGAGCAAACCGGGCGAGGCTCACGAACAGGTGACCCGCGACTTCTTTGCGCAGGTGATGGCGGTGAGCCCCGGCAACCTGCTGGAGCTTGCCATCTATACGGTGCTGGCGATGTGCGCTGTTATCTGCCTGCCGCGCCAGTTTCATGTGACTGTGGTGGAGAACAATCAGGGGCAGGATCTGCACTGGGCGCGCTGGATCTTCCCGCTCTACCTGTTCGTTATGGGGCTCTTTATCTGGCCGTTGGCGCTGGCGGGCAAGCAGTGGGTCGGGGCCGACATGGCCTCCGATACCTATGTGATCAGTCTGCCGATGGCCCTCGGGTTCGATGGCATGGCGATGCTGGCGTTTCTCGGCGGCACCTCGGCGGCCACCGGCATGGTGATCGTCTGCACCATCGCGCTGGCGATCATGGTGAGCAATGATCTGGTGCTGCCGGTGCTGCTGCGCCGCTTCTGGCGGCAGGGGCGCGACGAGCGGCTGGTACGGCTGCTGTTGCAGGTGCGCCGTGGCGCCATCCTGCTGATCTTGCTGGCGGCCTGGGGGCTCTACCTTTGGCTCGGCGATCTCACCAGCTTGTCGCGCATCGGCTATCTCTCTTTTGGCGCGGTGGCCCAGTTTGCGCCAGCCCTGCTGCTCGGCCTCTACTGGCGTCACGGCAATCGCAAGGGGGTTTATCTTGGGTTGAGCCTCGGGGTGAGCCTCTGGTTCGTCACCCTGTTGGTGGAGAGTGGCTTGCTGGCCGGTTCACCGCTGGCCGAGCTGCTGGCGCCGCCGGACTGGCCCGCGTTTCGCGAGCTGAGTCTCGGAGCCTGGTGTATCTTCCTGAGCCTGCTGTTCAACCTGCTCGGCTATGTGGCCGGTTCCTTATTGTCGCGCCCTGCGGTGAGCGAGCGGCTGCAGGCGGCCAACTTTGTCGGCAAGCCGAGCCGCGATACCGCCGCCCTCTATCAGGCGCGGGTCTCGGTCAAGGAGCTGGAGATGCTGGCGGCCCGCTTTGTCGGCTCAAGCCGGGTCAAACGCGCCTTTGGTCGCTTCGCCGGTGAGCGGGGCGGCACCCTGGCGCCCCAGATGCAGGCCTCGGCCGAGCTGATTGCCCATACCGAGCGGCTGCTGGCGGGGGTGTTTGGTACCTCGTCAGCGCGGCTGGTGCTTGCCTCTGCCCTGCAGGGACGAAACATGCAGCTCGAGGAGATCGCCACCATAGTCGATGAGGCCTCCGACGTGTTTCGCTTCAACCGCGGCCTGTTGCAGGGGGCGATCGAGCATATCGGACAGGGGATCTCGGTGGTGGACAGGGAGCTTCGGCTGGTGGCCTGGAACCGCCGCTACATCGAGCTGTTCCACTATCCGCCGGGGCTTATTCAGGCAGGGCGCCCCATTGAAGAGATCATCCGCTATAACGCCCAGCAGGGGCTCTGTGGCCCCGGCGATATCGAGGATCACGTGGCGCGGCGGGTCGCCTTTATGAAGCGGGGCAGCGCCCATATCTCGGCGCGGGAGCGCCCCGATGGGCGGGTGATCGAGATGCAGGGCAACCCCATGCCCGCCGGTGGTTTTGTCATGACCTTTACCGACATCACGCCGTTTCGCGATGCGGAGCGGGTGCTGCGCGAAGCGAACGAACATCTGGAGGCACGGGTGGCCGAGCGCACCCGTGAGCTCTCCGAGCTCAACCGTCAACTGCTGCTGGTGAACCAGCAGGTGGAGCGGGCCAATCAATCCAAGAGCCGTTTTCTGGCGGCGGTCAGCCATGATCTGACCCAGCCCCTCAATGCCGCCAAGCTGTTTACCTCCTCCCTGCTGGAGATGCTGCCCGATGCTGGTGAGCAGGCCCGCATCGCCCGCCATATCGACGATGCGCTGGGGGCGACCGAGGATCTCATCACCGATCTGCTCGATATCTCGCGGCTCGAAGCGGGCAAGTTCAAGGCCAAGAAGCTCGACTTTGCCCTGCGCGATCTGCTCGACAACCTCAAGGCGGAGTTTGGCGTACTGGCGCAGGCGGGGGGGATCCACTTCTCGGTGGTGGAGAGCAAGCACGCGGTACACAGCGATGTGCGGCTGCTGCGCCGGGTGCTGCAGAACTTCCTCACCAATGCGTTTCGCTACAACCCGGGCGGCAGGGTGCTGCTCGGTTGCCGCCGGATGGGGGAGAAGATCCGCATCGAGGTGTGGGATAACGGCCCCGGCATCCCGCAAGACAAGCAGGAGGCGATCTTCGACGAGTTCTCCCGCCTCGATCACTCCCGCACCGCCAAGGAGCAGGGGCTGGGTCTGGGGCTTGCCATCGCCCGCGGCATCTCGCTGGTGCTCGGTCATCAGCTCACATTGCAGAGCTGGCCGGGCAAGGGGTCGGTCTTTGCGGTGACCCTCAATCTGGCGACCCGGCCGGTCACGGCCCATCAGCTGGCGGCGCCGGTGGTGCGTGACAGCCAGCTGGAGGGGGTAGCCGTGCTCTGTATCGACAACGAGCGGGACATTCTGACCGCCATGAGCACCCTGCTCGGCCGTTGGGGCTGCGAGGTGCGCTGCGCCGTCGATCTGGCCGAAGCCGAGGCGCTGGTGGCAGAAGGGTTTGTGCCGAGACTGGTGCTCTCCGACTACCACCTCGACGACGGCAAGACCGGGTTGGAGGCGCTCGCTGCCCTGCAACGAGTGTGTGGCGACGAGCTGGGAGGCATCATCATCAGTGCCGATCGCAAGAGCGAGCTGCAGGCACAGATCCGCGAGCGGGGGTATGGCTACATCAGCAAACCGGTCAAACCGCTCAAATTGCGGGCCCTGATGAACAGTCTGCTGCTGCGCTAGCCGCATCTGGGGCGGCTAGCCGTGAACCGGCTCACAAAACCGCGCAATGATCCCGTGGACCCTGGTCATGGTTCAATGCCGAAAACAGAGATTTATTGGCGAAGATATCTTCATCTTCCTGCGCAATCGCCGCCAGTTACAGTATTGGCTTGCCACTGTCGGTGAACGCCGACAGTGGCAGACCGGATTGGCTCACTCTATAGTCGGGATGCGATTTTTTGCATCGCAAATGAAGTAACCGAAGGGCAAACCGATCGCGAGATCGGGACGCAAAGCTTCCGGTCCAGGGATGAGCCGTACTTGAGATAGCGGGGCCACCACAGGTTGTTGTGCACCTTTGCCAAGAGGCCGCACTGCCGTCTGCGTTACCTGTCAGGGCGTAGCCCTTTTCGTTGCCAACATAACGAAATAGGGAAATATAAAAATGCTAAGTCCAAAGCCTACCATGCTGGCCCTCGCGGTCGGTTTGTGCTGCGCCTCGTCCGCTTATGCTGCGGCGCCCGGCAAGCCCACCATCGGATGGGGCCCCACCAAGTTTTCCATCGTTGAAGTCGATCAGGCGGCCACTGCCTACAACAATCTGGTCAGGGTAAAGGATGCCGCCGATGTGGAGGTGAACTGGAACCTCTGGAGCGGCGATCTGGGCCAGAGTGCCAAGGTACTGCTCAATGGTCAGGAGGTGTGGTCCGGCCCCTCGGCCGCAGCGGGCAGCGCGAAATTCAAGGTGAAGAAAGGGGGGCGCTACCAGATGCAGGTGGCGCTGTGCAACGCCGATGGCTGTACCCTCTCTGATGCCAAGGAGATCGTGGTCGCCGATACCGACGGCAGCCATCTGGCGCCACTCAAGGCGCCGCTGCAGGAGAACAACAAGCCCTACGCCAACAAGTCCGGCAAGGTGGTGGGGACTTACTATGTGGAGTGGGGGGTCTATGGTCGCAAGTTTACGGTGGACAAGATCCCGGCCCAGAACCTGACCCATATCCTCTATGGTTTCACCCCCATCTGCGGCGGGGATGGCCTCAACGACAGCCTCAAGGAGATCGAAGGGAGCTTCCAGGCGCTGCAACGGGCGTGTGCCGGTCGCGCCGACTTCAAGGTGGCGATGCACGATCCCTGGGCCGCCATCCAGATGCCGCAAGGCAACCTCACTGCCCATGATGAGCCCTACAAGGGCAACTTTGGCGCCCTGATGGCGCTCAAGCAGGCCTATCCGAATCTCAAGATCCTCCCCTCGGTCGGTGGCTGGACCCTCTCCGATCCCTTCTATTTCCTCGGTGACAAAACCAAGCGCGATGTGTTTGTCGGCTCGGTGAAAGAGTTCCTGCAGACCTGGAAGTTCTTCGACGGTGTGGATATCGACTGG
Source organism: Aeromonas sp. R3-1 (assembly GCF_040908345.1). NCBI lineage: Bacteria > Pseudomonadati > Pseudomonadota > Gammaproteobacteria > Aeromonadales > Aeromonadaceae > Aeromonas > Aeromonas sp. R3-1. The sequence goes on along the minus strand of NZ_JBFODN010000151.1, from coordinate 12,598 downwards.
GAGTACCCGGGCGGACAGGGGGCCAACCCGAAACTGGGCAGCCCGAGTGATGGTGCCACCTATGTGGCCCTGATGAAGGAGCTGCGGGCCATGCTCGATGAGCTGGAGGCCGAGACCGGTCGCCAGTATGAGCTCACCTCGGCCATCGGGGCGGGGGGCGACAAGATCCAGGATGTGGACTACAAGGCGGCCCAGCCCTACATGGACCACATCTTCATGATGACCTACGACTACAACGGTGCCTGGAGCAACACCGAGCTGGGCCACCAGACCAACCTCTATGCGGCGAGCTGGGATCCCGATACCAAGTACACCACCGACAAGGCGGTGAATCAGCTGCTGGCGCAGGGGGTTGAACCGGGCAAGCTGGTGGTCGGTGCCGCCATGTATGGCCGTGGCTGGACCGGGGTGAGCGGTTATCAGGGCAACAACCCCTTCACCGGCAAGGCGACCGGCAAGGTGAAAGGCACCTGGGAGGACGGGGTGGTGGATTACCGCGACATCGTCAACAACCGGATGGGGGCGGGCTGGGAGAAGGGCTATGACGAAGTGGCCGAGGCGCCCTATCTGTTCAAGGCGGCGACCGGCGATCTTATCACCTATGACAACGAACGCTCGGTCAAGGCCAAGGGGCAGTATGTGCTGGCCAACAAGCTCGGTGGCCTCTTCTCCTGGGAGATCGATGCCGACAACGGCGACATCCTCAACGCCATGCACGAGGGGCTGGGCCACGGCGAGGGGACGACTCCACCAGCCAACAAGCCGCCGCTGGCCAACGCGGGCAGTGACCTCAAGGTGACCGGCCCGACCGAGGTGACGCTGGATGGGTCAGCCTCCCACGATCCGGAAAACAGCGCGCTCAGCTACAGCTGGAAGCAGATCTCCGGCCCGCAGGCTGCCCTGCTTGATGCCACTCAGGCCAAGGCCCGTGTTGTACTCGATGCCGTGTCCGCCGACATCAATCTGGTGTTCGAGCTGACAGTGACCGATGACCAGCAGTTGAGTGCCAAGGATCAGGTTGTTGTCACCAACAAGGCGCCGCAGGCCAATCTGGCGCCGGTGGTGAGTGTAACTGCCACGGCCTCTGTGGAAGCGGGCAAGCAGGTGACCATCAAGGCGACCGCCTCTGATCCGAACGGTGATCCGTTGACCTATCAGTGGAGCGTGCCGGCAGGCATCACCGCAACGGGCCAGAACAGCGCCACCCTGGTGGTGACTGGCCCGAACGTCACCAGCGACACCGGCTATGACCTGAGCGTCACCGTCTCCGACGGCGGGCTGGATGCCAGTGCGGCAACCCGTCTGACGGTCAAACCGGCCAGCAGCGGCGGTGGTTGCACGGCGACCGATCCAGATGCGGCCAACTGGCCAGTCTGGAAAGCGGCAAGCACCTATAACAGCGGCGACAAGGTGAGCCATAACCAGCTGGTGTGGCAGGCCAAGTACTGGACCCAGGGCAACGAGCCTAGTCGCACCGCGGATCAGTGGCTGCTGGTGAGCAAGGTGCAACTGGGTTGGGATGCCAATGTGGCCTACAACGGTGGCGAGCTCACCACCCATAACGGCCGTCAGTGGAAGGCGCAGTACTGGACCAAGGGTAATGAGCCCGGCAAACACGACGTCTGGCAGGATGTGGGAGCCGCCAGCTGTAAATAAGCATTGAATGGTGGCGGGGCATGCCGGTCATGCCCCGTTTTTTCTCCCCGCACAGCCACATCCTGGCGGGTCTGCCAATCGGTTTCCCCACCCAGCTTCTCTTTTGTGCCTGCAAAGCAGCCCTTCCGGGCTAGTGATTAATGCTCTCCCCGATAGCTGGCATCTGTGCCGCACGCTGCTCTTTGTGGTGCCGCTTGTGTTGATACATGTCGGCATCTGCTCTGGCAAACGCGGCGGCAAAGTTGCCGCGATAGGGGGCCATCCCCATGCTGCACGAGATAGTGGGGGAGGCGTTGGCCAGCATGGCCGTCAGCCTGGCCATCGTCTGTTGCAGCTCGGTCGGTGTCAGAGTGGTGAGCAGCACAAACTCATCCCCGCCGAAGCGGGCGGCAATCACTCCCTGACCGAAGTGCTGGCGTATGCCATCTGCGATAAGGCGCAGGGCCTGATCACCCGCCAAATGGCCACTGCTGTCATTGAGCTGCTTGAGATTATCCATGTCGATCAGCAGCAGGGTGCCTTCCGGCTGCCCCTGCAGAGCGAGTTCGAATTGCTGGCGATTGGCGAGCCCGGTCAGCTGGTCGGTATTGGCCAGCTGATAGATGCGGCGGGACTGCTGATAGATGGTGATGGCGTGGCGAATATCCCGCGCCAGGATCGCCATCAGGTGGCTGTCGTAGCGGGTAAAGGCATTACGTTTGCTGCTGTCCATATTGATCATGCCGTAGAGCTGACCATCGATATGGATCGGGGTCGCCAGCGTGGCCTGGATGGGCATGTCGGTGCAGTTGACCAGCAGCTCTCTGTCCTGTTCGGACAGGGGCATGGTGGCATTTATCTTCGACAGGTCGTTGATCAGCAGTGTTTTGTTGCAGCGCCCCTGAGTCAGCTTGTACTGAAAGGTGTGCTCCAGCGGCAGATTGATCCGCCGCAGTTTCACCAGATCCATGCCGATGGCCGCTTCATACCTCAACATGCCTGTGCCCGGCAGCAGCTTGATCAGGCAGCCCATCTCGGCTCCCGGGATCAACATCACGGCTCGTCTGAGCAGATCCTCCAGAAAGGCCTCTTCGGTCTGGTATTGCGCCGAGTTGCGGGCCAGTTCGGCGGTGGTTTCGTTGATCTTGAGCGCCTCACTCAGATGCTGCCACTGGCGGTGCAGATGGTAGCGGTAGTGGCGATAGAGCCAGAAGGTGCAGATAAGGTAGCTCTGGACTAGCAAGGTGCTGGCAAGCGGCGCCCTTTGCCAGCCATTGAGGCTGTTGATAAGCCAGATCATCCCGGCCAGTGGCAAGGCATAAATCGTCAAACGAACAAATTTGTCGTATCTGGATAACCGGGTGCGTGAGGGCAGTTCGCTGGGCATGAAGACACCTGCTGGCCATGCAAAGCGGCGATTATAAATTCATTAGTTGCGATACAGATGGGTCTTTTGTCGCATATTGTTCTTACTCATTGATTTTTCTCAATTTGGTGTGATGCAGATCAAAAAAATGGTGTGAGGTATCTGGTTGGAGGTGATGAGATTAGGTCTGCATATCCGGCTGTTTTTTAAACATTAATTTCTTGAAAGTAGGTAATTGTCGGGGTTGGAAACCGGTGGGCTGGCAATGGTCCGATTTGCTTACTTATCAGAATTTCCCTACAGTCAATCGGCGATTATTTTGCGATTATTTATCGCCAGAAATAACGTTGTGACAAGGGCAAACCGATTGAAAAGTCGGGACGCAAAGCTTCCGGTCTAAGGGTCAAGACGACTTAGGATAGCGGGGCCACCACAGTAGTATGCAGGCTGCCTTTGCCAAGGGGTGGTCGTTTTTGTGTCACCTGTCGTGTTGCGTTGCCCTTTCGTTTTTCCCATAACGAAACGAAAAGGAAAGCAATATGCTAAGTCCAAAACCCGCACTGCTGGCCATGATGGTCGGTACCCTGCTCGCCTCCTCCGCCGCTTATGCGGCAGCTCCCGGCAAACCCGCCATCGGTTGGGGCCCCACCAAGTTTGCCATCGTCGAAGTCAACCAGTCCGTGACCGCTTATAACGAGCTGGTCAAGGTGAAGGATGGCGCCGATGTGACCGTCACCTGGAATCTCTGGAACGGCGATATCGGCCAGAGTGCCAAGGTGCTGCTGGATGGCAAGGAGGTGTGGTCCGGTCCCGCTTCCGCCGCGGGTACCGCCACCTTCAAGGTGCACAAGGGGGGCCGCTATCAGATGCAGGTCGCGCTGTGCAACGGCGATGGCTGCACCCTGTCTGATGCCAAGGAGATCGTGGTCGCCGATACCGATGGCAGCCACCTTGCGCCGCTCAAGCCTGCCCTGCAGGAGCACAACAAGCCTTACGTCAACAAGTCCGGCAAGGTGGTCGGTACCTACTATGTGGAGTGGGGGGTCTATGATCGCAACTTCACCGTGGACAAGCTGCCAGCCCAGAACCTGACCCATATCCTCTATGGCTTCACCCCGATCTGTGGCGGTGATGGTCTCAACGACAGCCTCAAAGAGATTTCTGGCAGCTTCCAGGCGCTGCAACGTGCCTGTGCCGGGCGCAAGGATTTCCAGGTTGCCATTCACGACCCTTGGGCCGCGCTGCAAAAAGGGCAGGGGTCACTGGTTGCCTGGGATGAGCCCTACAAGGGCAACTTCGGCAATCTGATGGCCCTCAAACAGGCTTATCCTGACCTGAAGATCCTCCCCTCCGTCGGTGGCTGGACCCTCTCCGACCCCTTCTTCTTTATGCATGACAAGGCCAAGCGTGACGTGTTCGTCGCCTCGGTCAAAGAGTTCCTGCAGACCTGGAAGTTCTTCGACGGTGTCGATATCGACTATGAGTTCCCGGGCGGCGACGGTGCCAACCCCAATCTGGGGGACAAGACCAAAGATGGTGAAACCTATGTGCTGATCATGAAGGATCTGCGCGCCATGCTCGACGAGCTAGAGGCCGAGACCGGTCGCACCTATCAGCTCACCTCCGCCATCGGTGCCGGTTACGACAAGATTGAGGATGTGGATTACAAGGCTGCCCAGCAGTACATGGACCACCTCTTCGTGATGAGTTACGACTACAACGGTGCCTGGAGCAATACCTCCCTGGGTCATCAGGCCAACCTCTATCAGGCCACCAACGGCTCGGCCAACAAGCGCTACAACACTGATGCAGCGGTACAGCAACTGCTGGCGCAAGGGGTCGACTCCGAGAAGCTGGTGATCGGTGCCGCCGCCTACGGTCGCGGCTGGAAAGGGGTGAGCGGATATCAGGGCAACGATCCCTTCACCGGCACCGCCACCGGCAAGATCAAAGGCACCTGGGAAGATGGCGTGCTGGATTATCGCCACATCGTCAACAGCCATATGGGCGCAGGCTGGGAGTACAACTACGACGAGACTGCCGAAGCGGCCACCCTGTTCAAGCCCTCCACCGGCGAGCTGATCACCTATGACGACGAGCGCTCGGTCAAGGCGAAAGGCCAATACGTGCTGGCCAACAAGCTGGGCGGGCTCTTCTCCTGGGAGATCGATGCCGACAACGGTGACATCCTCAACGCCATGCATGAAGGTCTCGGTCACGGTGAAGGGGTCACTCCGCCAGCCAACAAGCCGCCGGTTGCCAATGCGGGCAGCGATGTGGCGGTGACCGGCCCGGCTACCCTGATGCTGGATGGCTCAGCCTCCCACGATCCGGAAAAAGGCTCTCTGACCTACAGCTGGAAGCAGGTCTCCGGCCCGCAAGCTGTGCTGGGCGATACCACGCAGGCCAAGGTGCGGGTCGATGTGAATGCCGTGAGCGCAGATACCGCGCTGGTGTTCGAGCTGACGGTGACTGATGACCATCAACTGACCGCCAAGGATCAGGTGGTGGTGACCAACAAGGCGCCGCAACCCAACCTACCACCAGTGGTCACCCTGCCCGCCAGCGTCAAGGTGGAAGCGGGCAAGCAAGTGAGCATCACTGCCAAGGCATCCGACCCCAATGGCGACGAGCTGATCTATCAATGGCAAGTGCCTGCCGGTATCACTGCGACCGGCCAGAACAGCGCCACCCTGGTGGTCACCGGCCCGGCGGTGGATGTCGAAACCGGTTATGACCTCTCTGTGACCGTCTCCGATGGCGCACTCGACGCCAACGCGGCAACCCGCCTCACCGTCACGCCAGTCAACGAAGGCGGTGAAGGGGGCTCTTGCAACACCACAGATCCGGAAGCGGCCAACGTTCCCGCATGGCAGGCCAGCAAGGTCTACAACGGCGGTGACAAGGTGAGCCATAACCAGCTGGTATGGCAGGCCAAGTACTGGACTCAGGGTAATGAGCCGAGCCGCGCCGCCGATCAGTGGGCGCTGCTGAGTCAGGTTGATCTGGGTTGGAACGCAGCCGTTGCCTACAACGGCGGGGATCTCACCAACCACAACGGCCGTCAGTGGAAGGCCAAGTGGTGGACTCAAGGCAATGAGCCGGGCAAGCACGATGTCTGGCTGGATATCGGGGCAGCAAGCTGTAACTGAGGCCTCCTCACCGATGACGGGGCATGGCGACATGCCCCTCATTCCCGGTAGCAATATGAACGAGAACCCGACAATGACCACAAATGTGACCCGCATCGCAGCCCTCATCATGGCAACTCTGGCGGCTGGCCCCTTGTCTGCCACCACCTCGCCCCTGATATTCAATGACACGACACCGCAAAGCGATCTGACCGGCAGTCTGGCTGCCAGCGTACAGTTTGCCCAGAGCCAGATCCTGCCGTCCCATCCCAAAGAGGGGGATCGCCAACCCATCCTGACCAGCCTGCGCAAGAGCCTGCTGCTGGTGAAACCGCTCCAGGCCGACGGGGTGACCCCCATAACGGTGGATGCCCGTGACGGCAGCGGCAAGCTGCTTGGCTCCCTGACCTTGTCGCCGCCATCAGCACTGCCCGAGACGGTCTACCACCTCGCGGGGGCTCCAGAAGGGGGAGTGAGCTTCGTCCCTGAGAGCGGCACCACTGCCATCATCAGCAGCAGTGCTGATTTGGCCAAACTGAACGACAAGAGCGGCGCCTTCCTCAAGGAGCGGCTCACTGGTCGCGCGCTGGTTGAGATCCAGACCGCCGACGGCCGCTGGGTTCGGGATATCTACCTGCCCGTGAGCCCGGAGCTGGAGGGGAAGATGGTGCGGATCCGCTCCAGCGCCGGTTATAACTCGACGGCTTTTTATGGTGAGCGACAGGTGACCGTCTCCCGTGGCCAGACCCTGCAGTTCAAGTTTGCCAATGGGCAGTGGTTCCGCGAGGGGGAGCTGGAGAACAACCGCATCACCTATGCAGCGGATACCTGGAGCGGCGAGCTGCCTGCCGAGTGGATCCAGCCCGGACTGAACCTCTCCGTTCGTCAGGGCAATCTCAGTGGTGAACTGCGTGACATCAAGGTCGGCGCCCCCGGCGAGCTGCTGCTGCACACCATCGACATCGGCATGCTCACCCCGCCACGGGATCGCTTTGCCTTTGCCAATGACAAGGAGGCCCATCGCGAATACTTCCAGACCATTCCGGCCAGCCGGATGATTGTCAGTCAGTATGCACCGCTCTCCCTGCCTGAGGTGATGCTGCCCAATGGCACCTTGCTGACCGATTTTGACCCGAGCGAAGGGGGCTGGCATGGCGGCACCATGCGCCAGCGCATCGGCAAAGAGCTTATCTCCCACGGCATCGACAATGCCAACTACGGCATCAACAGCAGTGCCGGTGAAGGGGAGGGGAGCCATCCCTTTGTGGCGGCCCAGCTGACGGCGCACAACAGTCGCGGCAAGTATGCCAATGGAGTTCAGGTGCACGGAGGTTCCGGTGGCGGTGGCATCGTCACGCTGGATGATTCGCTGGGCAACGAGTTCAGCCACGAGGTGGGTCATAACTTCGGCCTTGGCCACTATGTAGATGGTTTCCGCGGCTCGGTTCATCGCAGTGCCGATCAGCTCAACTCCAGCTGGGGCTGGGACAGTGACAAACACCGTTTCATCCCCAACTTCTCGCCGACCCGCACCAATGAGGATGCCTGTCTGGATGGCCAGTGCCAGCCACCGTTCGATGGCCGCAAGTTTGGCCACGATGCGATGGCAGGCGGCCGCCCTCTCTCCGGCGCCAACCGTTTCACCCTCTATACCCCCAATTCGGCCGCCATCATCCAGCGTTTTCTGGAGAGCAAGGCGGTGTTCGATGCCAACTCGGCCACCGGCTTTAGCAAGTGGAACAGTGCGACGGCCAGGATGGAGCCCTATCAGCACACAATCGAGGGGATCGAGAAGGTCGATGCCCCCATGGATGCCCTGAGCGAGGCCGGACTGAGTGCCCTGCTGGCGGATTACGGTTTGGTCAGGGTCGCCATGTGGGATGGTCGCTGGACCCGTGATATCCGGGTGCCGGTTGCCTCTGCGGACAACCGCGGGCGCAGTCTGACCATCGATCACGGGGCCGGTTACAACAGCCACCTCTTTATCAACGGCAAGGATATCTTGGTGAGCAGGGGCTTCAAGAAGAGCTTCACCTCGGATGGCCTGAGCTGGGTGGAGGTCTCCCCCATCGATACCAAGGTTGCACGCAAGCCCGAGCAGTTCGGCGTGCCGGTGACCACCCTGGTGGGCTATTACGATCCGCAAGGAGCCCTGCGCAGTTATATCTATCCGGCGCTGCACGGTGCTTACGGCTTCACCTATCCGGATGACAGTAGCACCCTGTCCGGCAATGACTGCCAGTTGCAGGTGGAGACCCGCGATGGTCTACAGCGCTTCAGGCTGGCCAATCACAGAGCATCCAGTAGCGTCATGAACAAGTTCCACATCAACCTGCCCACCGCCAGCGAGCCCGGTCGCGCCACTATCCAGTGCCGTGGCCAGACACTGGTACAGCAGAGCTTGTTGCCACCGCAGCAGACTCTCTCCTTTACCGTCAACGGGCGGCTGCTGGAGCAGGGCGTGGTTGAGAACCAGCCTCCTGTGGTGACCGTACCGGCGCAGCTTGGCGGCATCGGCGGTGAGTGGCTGACCATCACTGCTGAGGCGAGGGATCCCGAGGGGGATGCGCTCAGCTACCGCTGGCACTTCCCGGCAGGCTGGCAGGCGGAGGGCGAGACCAGTGCCAACCTGCGTCTGCTACCGCCGGCTGTCACCACCAGCGAGCAGCATGAGCTGAGTGTGAGCGTCTCGGACGGGGTACATCAAAGCGAAGGGCGCGTCGTGCTGACGCTGGCGCCCGTGGTCGACGGCTCTTGCAACACCACAGATCCGGAAGCGGCCAGCGTTCCCGCATGGCAGGCCAGCAAGGTCTACAACGGCGGCGACAAGGTGAGCCACAACCAGCTGGTATGGCAGGCCAAGTACTGGACTCAGGGCAATGAACCGAGCCGCGCCGCCGATCAGTGGGCGCTGGTGAGTCAGGTTGATCTGGGCTGGAACGCAGCCGTTGCCTACAACGGCGGTGAGCTGACCAACCACAACGGCCGTCAGTGGAAGGCCAAGTGGTGGACTCAAGGCAACGAGCCGGGCAAGCACGATGTCTGGCTGGATGTCGGGGCGGCAAGCTGCCCCTAGGTTGAGTCCATGATGAAGATGGCGGAGCCTGTTCAGGCGGGTTCTGCCTTTTGCCACAAAACCATAGAGAGCAACAATAATGAAAAAAAACCGCATCACCCTTCTGCTTGCCGGCATGATGCTGAGCGGCCACCTGTGAGCGGCCGAGGCATACGACATCAACAAATCCTACCCGGGCGGCAGCCAGGTCAATTACAACGGCCAGGTTTTCGAGGCCAAGTGGTGGGTCAACCCGGGTCAGACTCCGGGCATGGCGGCCGCCAATGAGTGGGATACCCCGTGGAAGCTTGTCGGCGAAGGGGAAGTGACCCCGCCGGACACCGGTGGCGATGACAAGCCCAATCCGCCGACGCCTACCCCGCCGGATGGTAGCACCACCCCCGTCTATATGAGCCAGGCCGAGCTGGATGCCAAAGAGAAGGCGCTGACCGACTTCCCGGCGATGGAGGCGGTCAAGGCTTCCATCGCTACCCGTGACAATCTGGTGGTCGAGGCGGTGCTGCCGGGTCGTGCCGACAACCCGGGCAACGTCAAGCGGGTCGAAAGCCTGCTGAGCGAGAGCCAGTTCAACTACCTGTTCCCGCTGCGCGCCCCCGAGTACACCTATCGCGGCCTGCTGCAGGCGGCGGCCAAGTTCCCGGCCCTTTGCGGCGACTACAGAGATGGCCGCGATGCCGATGCTATCTGCCGCAAGACGTTGGCGACCATGTTCGCTCACTTCGCCCAGGAGACCGGCGGCCATGAAAACTGGCGCCCGGAAGCCGAGTGGCGTCAGGCGCTGGTCTACGTGCGCGAGATGGGATGGAATGAGACCATGCGCGGTGGTTACAACGCCGAGTGCCGCCCCGATGTGTGGCAGGGTCAGCAGTGGCCGTGCGGTACGTTCGACAATGGCGAGTTCAAGAGCTATTTTGGTCGAGGCGCCAAACAGCTCTCCTACAACTACAACTACAACTACAACTACGGCCCCTTCTCCGAGGCGATGTTCGGCACGGTGCGCACCCTGCTCGACCGCCCCGATCTGGTGGCCGACACCTGGCTGAACCTCGCCAGTGCGGTGTTCTTCTATACCTATCCGCAGCCGCCCAAGCCCTCCATGCTCCATGTCATCGATGGCACTTGGCAGCCAAATGACCATGACAAGCAGAACGGTCTGGTGCCGGGCTTCGGGGTCACCACCCAGATCATCAACGGTGGGGTGGAGTGCGGTGGTCCGGTCGAGCACGCCCAGTCCCAGAACCGCATCAACTACTACCGCGAGTTTGCCAACTACCTCGGGGTGGCGGTGCCATCCGACGAGGTGCTGGGTTGCAAGAACATGAAGGTGTTTGACGACAAGGGCGCCGGTGCCCTGCCCATCTACTGGGAGCAGGATTGGAGCTATGTGGCAGAGAACCCCAACGGCGGCAAGAGTTACGCTTGCAAGCTGGTGGGCTACCAGACCCGCTTCAGCGCCTTCAAGGAGGGGGATTACAGCCGCTGCGTTCAGCACTTCTATCCCGAAGTGGTGATCGAGGATAACGGCGGTGGTACCAACCTGCCGCCGGTAGCCAATATCACCGGCCCGGCGCAGGCCGAAGGTGGCAGCAAGGTGACCCTCTCCGGCCAGCACTCCAGCGATCCGGAAGGCAAGCCGCTGGCTTATGCCTGGACAATCCCGGTTGGAGCCTCTGCCTCGGCACTGGATCAGGTCACTCTGGAGTTGACTCTGCCCAAGCCAGCCAGCGATACCAAGCTGGAGATCAAACTGACGGTGACCGATGAAGGGAGCTTGAGCCGTAGCGCCACCCATAGCCTGCTGGTGAAAGGGGAGGAGGGGGGCGCAACGCCGCCTGACTATCCCGTCTATAAAGAGGGGACTCCCTACAAGGCGGGCGAGCGGGTCAGCAACGGCGGTGCCAGCTACGAGTGCAAACCGCACCCCTACACCGGCTGGTGCGCAGGTGCCGCCTGGGCCTATGAGCCGGGCAAGGGTACGGCTTGGGCCGATGCCTGGATCAAACTCTGAGCCGTTTCAGGGTTACAAGGCTTGCCGATTAGCCAGCGCACTATCTGGTGTAATCACAGTCTGGAGCAATAAAAGATGGGGCCTGCGGGCCCCATTCTTGTTTGGTGGAGTTCAGGTTTGGCCGTGGAACATCTGGCCCGGACAGGACAGCGCCTCGAAAGGGCTGTGTGATGATGTGTGTTGTTTTTTTATTACATTTTCCGTGAAAGGCTTTCAGCAATTACTTGCCGTAGCGGAAGTAGTATTCACGGGTGGAGGGGGCATAGGCATCTTTCTCTACAACGCCGTTCTTGGTGGTCGCACCGCGCAGGTGGAACAGGACTGCCAGATTCTCAAACATGGTTTACCTCATCGCTCTGTCATTTATGGTTATGGTGTGTGACCTGGGTCACGGTTTGATCCTATGGTCATTTGTGAGCCAGATCAACTTTCCGTGTTGTAAATTTACAAAAATCATGGAAAGGGTTTTCAAATGCAATGCCCTTTATGGAAAGGCTTTCCCGAGGTGACGGGGGAGAAGCTGACGATCAGCCTGCAAAAGATGCTTGAGAGCGGGGGCGTTGCACGGGGAAAGAGGCTTGCTGCACGGCCTCTCCTTTATAGGTGCTTGAGCCGATTTATGACATAAAACAGAGAGATAGCACGCGTCTTGCTGGTAAAAACAGCGAACTGCTGCAATTTTGACTAAACGAATCAGTCGCGGTTATTTTAGGGTTGACAGCAAAGCGGGTGATGCCTATCATGCGCCTCCGTTGCCGGAGATAACTTCGTCAGCGCCGAGGTGAGTTGGGGTTATAGCTCAGCTGGGAGAGCGCTTGCATGGCATGCAAGAGGTCCGCGGTTCGATCCCGCGTAGCTCCACCAAATTCTCCTCGAACAATCTGGAATCAAAGGGGTTATAGCTCAGCTGGGAGAGCGCTTGCATGGCATGCAAGAGGTCCGCGGTTCGATCCCGCGTAGCTCCACCAGATTCTTGATTGTGATTGAATACCCAGGGCAGTGTGGTGTGTATCACCCAAGCCGACCTTTGTGGGGTTATAGCTCAGCTGGGAGAGCGCTTGCATGGCATGCAAGAGGTCCGCGGTTCGATCCCGCGTAGCTCCACCATTATTTAGGATGAATGGCCGCCAGAACCATTCATTCAGTACCGAATTTGGGGTTATAGCTCAGCTGGGAGAGCGCTTGCATGGCATGCAAGAGGTCCGCGGTTCGATCCCGCGTAGCTCCACCAAATTCAGAGTGACTGCCGGTCATTCACAAAAATCGGGGTTATAGCTCAGCTGGGAGAGCGCTTGCATGGCATGCAAGAGGTCCGCGGTTCGATCCCGCGTAGCTCCACCAAATTCTTGTTAAAAGAAACAAAAAGGCCACCGCATCGCGGT